>NZ_MIEP01000005.1:0-74637 GCF_001866375.1 Rice orange leaf phytoplasma
CCTGCTATTTATTGCGAAAAAGGTCTTTGTGATTTTTCTTTGCAAGGTGTGGTATTAGATGACAGAATTATAAGTATTAAAAGTGGTAAAGCAACAAATGTAGTTCCTGATTTGGCACAAGCAGTTCTAAAATTTGATCCCTCTTATAAAACTTTATTTAATAATTATTTGCCTAAAAACGATACTAAAGCCACTTTAGAACCGCAAGGAGATTTGTTAAAAATAACTGTTTATGGAAAATCAGTACACGGTTCGACTCCAGAAAGAGGTAAACACGCCCTTTATGATTTGATGAAAGTTCTCAAAGCGTTAGGCATTACTAATAATTTAGTAAATTTTTTTAACGATTATTTAGTAGATAGCTTAGATGGTCATAAAATAGGAATTTTTCACTTGGATGAAAAAACCACAAATTTAACTTGTCAATCAGGTTTTTTGATATTAAAAAAACAACAAGCTTTTTTACTCTTAATTTAAGATATCCTAAAGGAATTACATTTGAAAAAATCCTTTTTCAATTGGAAAAAGCAGCCAAAAAGAATCAATTTCTTTTAAAAACTGATTTTCATTATCCTATTATGTATATCAATCCCAATAGCGAATTAATAACAACTTTAGTAAATATTTATCAAAAACATAATCGTGATTTTTTAACTGCGCCTTTGTGTAGTGGTGGTAGAACTTATGCTAAATGTGCCCCTAATTTAGTTCCTTTCGGACCTGTTTTCCCCAATCAAAAGTCTTTAGCTCATCAAGTGGATGAATCTATTTCAATTGACCAATTAATTACCTTAACTGCCATTTACACAGAAGTTTTATATCTTTTGTCCCGATAAACATCAAACATTTATTCAATTAAAAAACAAGGAGTTATACAATTATGAATACTTATTTAGATTTATGTCGTTTTATTTTGCAAAAAGGCAGTTTTAGAAACGACCGCACTAATACAGGTACCAAAAGTGTTTTTGGCTACCAAATGCGCTTTAATCTTGAAGAAGGGTTTCCTTTGTTAACTACTAAAAAAATGAATCTTAGATCAATTATCCACGAACTTTTATGGTTTTTAAAAGGGGATACTAATATTTGTTATTTGGTACAAAACAATGTTAATATTTGGAATGAATGGCCTTATCAAAAATATCAACAATCAGCTTTTTTTCAAAATGAAACATTGAAAGAATTTGTAGAAAAAATCAAAAATGATCCTCTTTTTGCCATAAAGCACGGTAATTTAGGTCCTGTTTATGGTAAACAATGGCGCGATTTTAATGGCGTTGATCAAATCAAATTTTTAATTTCTGAAATCAAAACCAATCCCAATTCCAGACGTTTGATTCTTAATTCTTGGAATCCGCCCTTATTAAACCAAATGGCATTGCCACCTTGTCATGTCTTAATTCAATTCTACGTTCATCAAGGCAAACTCTCCTTGCAACTATATCAACGTAGTGGAGATGTTTTTTTGGGAATACCTTTTAATATCGCTTCTTATTCTTTATTACTTATGATGGTCGCACAAGTAACTAACTTACAACCTTACGAATTTATCCATACTTTAGGAGATGCCCACATTTATTCCAATCACCTTGCACAAGTTCAGACCCAAATTCAAAGAACTCCTAAAAAATTACCTCAAATGATTTTAAATCCTGACATCAAAAATATTGATGATTTTAAATTTAGTGATTTTACTTTGCAAAATTATCAATGTGATGGCATTTTGAAAGGCGATATTGCTGTATGATTAATTTAATTACTGCCTTTGACGGCAATTATTTGATTGGCAAAGACAACAAACTACCTTGGCATTATTTCCAAGATTTACAATATTTTAAAAAAATTACCCTTAATCAAAATGTTTTAATGGGGTATGAAACTTATAAATCCTTAAAAAATTATTTCAAAAATAAGCCCTTTAATTTTAAAAAAACTTATGTAGCATCTTTAAAACATGATTTGGAATTGCCTAATTGTACTGTTGTTTCTGATTTGCAATCCTTCATGGCAAGTGATGCTGCCCAAGATATTTTTATTATTGGTGGAGGAAAAATCTATCAACAAACCCTACCTTGGGTAACAACTTTATACATCACCCACATTTTACAAAGACATCAAGGAAATGTTTTTTTTCCCAAAATTGACTTATCACAATACCAATTAATCCAAAAAGAAATTCACCCAAAATTAATTTTTGCCATTTATCAAAAAAAATTAGATACGCCCAAATGTTAACTTTTATTTTTGTTGTCGTTTGGCTAACATTTGTTTTTTTGCAAACTTCCAAAACTATGCTAGTTGATTTTTCTTTTTGCTACAAACTGCCAGTTAATTTAATTTTGGGCTTGTTCTTGGCTTTTTTAATAACGTTTATAATTTTGGTTTTTTGCTTCGTTTTAATGACTTTTTTGCCCCCTAATCATTATTTTAAAGGATTTGTTTCGCGTAGTTTGTCGCGTTTTGTCAACCGTTTTTTAAGAATTAAAGTAGTAGTTCAAAATCCTCATTTAATCCCTTCAAAAGAAAACGTTGTTATTTATGCCAATCACAAGTCATACACCGATCCTTTTGTTATTACAAGTGTTATTCCAAGAACTTTATCATTTGCTCCCAAACAAAATTTTAATTGTTTTTTTGGAACTGCATGGTTTTTAAAATTAGCTTTTTTATCTTTGGATTGTATGGTAATCTCAAGGGATGATATCAGAAAAACTGCCCAAAATTTAATAAAGGCAGTTCCTAAAGTTAAAAATGGTATGGCAATGGTAGTTTTTCCTGAGGGAGGCATTAAAGATAGAAATAACGAACAAGCAATGCCACTTTTAGGAGGGGCTTTTAAAATTGCTTGTAAAAGTAAATCTTCTATTTTGCCTTTAACTATCAAAGGAGCCAGTCAAATCAAAAATAAGCGTTTTTGGCAAAAAAAAGTAGTAGAAATAATTATTCATCCTCCTTTAAAATATGATCATTATTGCAATACAAATATGCATCAAGTAGCTATTGATGTGCAAAATATTATCAACTCTAGTTTTAATTAAAATAATTATATTTTAACTTATTTTGATGTTATAATAAAATAGATGCTTAAAGAAATGCATAAAAAAGAAATATTTTTTTAATAAAGAAAGGTTTTATAATATGATTATTTTTAAAACAACTGCTTATTTTAATCCCCATTTAGATGATTTATGTTTTTTTGAAGAAAAAGAAGGAATCACTAAAAAATTAGTTTCAGCTTTAGAACCAAGTAACAAACAATCAGGACCTGTTGATTTATTTTGTCTTTCTTGGGCAATTTGTTTTTATAAAACTTCTAAAAAGATTTTAGCAGAACAAGACTATACAAATAAAGATTTAAAAGTAAAAGTAACTTTAGAAATGCAAAGAGATGATAAAGGTTTTTATTTTAAACCTACTGCTATTTTAGGAATTCAAGATATGACGCTGGAACAAACTGAAATAATCGCAGATGCAACTCATAAAAGATGCCCTATTTCTCGTTTAATTAGTGCTGATGAAAATGTTTCTGTTAAAGTTGCAAATTACAATGAATTGATTACAGAATAAAATTTTTCATGATATAATAAAAAAACACCTTTTAAAGGTGTTTTTTTATTATATAACTTTGAAATTATAAATGTTTAAATGATCAAAATTATTAATGGTAAATTTTTTTTAAATCTTTATTTTTGTGAATAATTTTTTTTATTAAAGGGTTAAAAACATAATTATTATATTTAGCATCCGAAACTATTTCTTTTAAAAAAATAATATTCAATTGTAATAAATTTTTGGTAATGTTGGCATCTTTTGTCAAGGGAAAAGTTTTGTGAGGATTTTGCAAAAAACTTTTTAATATTTCTTGTTCTAAATTGCTACAAGACAATAAATAATTTATAATTTTGTTTTTAACATTTTTGCGATAAAAATAATTCATTATAAAAATAACTAAAAGACAAATAAAAACAATAAAAATAAATTTAAAAAAGATACTTTCAAACATTATTTTATTTGCCTTGTTTCATGCTGTTCATAATTTGACGAATTTGTTTTTCAGAAGGAGTACGACCCATTTGGCGAAACATTTCTTTGATTTGTTTTTCACTGATGGGAGGATTTTGTTGTAAATGTTTTTTAAACCAATGAAACATTAAAAAAGCTCCTAAAACCCCGCCTAATAAAAATCCTATAATTGGATTTACATATAACCAAATATTGTTCATTTTGAACTCCTTTTTTCTTTTTCTTTTTTGTTTTTTCTTTCTTTGGTGAAAGTCTAAATTTTTTTATAAAATTGAATTTTTTTATTACCGTATTGTTTTTCTTTTTGTAAAACAAATTCTTTAATTTGTGTAGGCAAAACAATTTTGGGATGTAATTCACAAATAATAATGCTATTTTGATGTGTTAATTTGTCTAAATATTGAAAAGCAGGTAAATAAAAATCTTTAAAATAAGGAGGGTCTAAAATAATAAAATCAAAAATCAAGTTGGCTTTTTGGAATTTTTTTAAAGCTTGAATAAAATGACCATAAAAAATAATGCTTTGTTCTAAATCCAGTTTTAATTTTTGGTGGTTTTCTTTTAAGGTTTGAAAAGCTTTTAATGAAGCATCCACAAAATAAGCTTGTTTAGCATCTCTGCTTAAAGCCTCAAAACCATAAGAACCGTTGCCTGCAAATAAATCTAAAAAGATTTTGTTTTGGACTGAGGCTCCCAAAGTATTAAAAAGAGCTTCTTTGACCAAAGAGCTAGTGGCTTTGGTGTGAGGTGATGGCACTAGTTTGATTTTGTGTCCTTTGAATTTTCCTCCGATGATAATTGTTGTCTTTGTCATGAAAATATTTTTCTTTTGATGGAGTTTTTCAAAGAGGATAAAATTTCTTGGTAATTGTAAGGCAAAGGGGATCCTTTTTGGCTGAAATAATCAAAATTACTTTTAAGAAGTTCATATACAGCTTGATTGATGTTAAAGTAGGCTAGCTTTTGAAAATATTTTATTTGGGAAAAATTTCGTTGAGGTTCTAATTTGTCACTTAACAATACAATTTTATCGCAATAATTCATTTTTTTATCACCCCAAACATGTTTTTTGATGGCATTAAGAATAGTGACATTTGTTATGCCAAATTCTTTTTTTAAGATGTTTGCAGCAGATAGAGCGTGAAAAATAGCAGGCGTTTTGCTGTATTTTTGGATATTGGCTTGAGTAAGATAGGGTTTTTGTTGTTCTAAGGTGTCGTTTTTGGTGTAATCATGAAATAAAGCTGCAATTTGAATAGGCAACAAAGGTTTGTTATAATGTCTTGCCATTTTGGTAGCAGTGCGATAAACTCTTATAGTGTGTTCTAACCGCAAAGGATAGTTTTTTAATTTAGTTTCGACAGCTTGACGAATTTTGTGTAACAACATATTATTTTCATTTTTTTTCAAAGTCTTGAAATTTTTCTTTCCAAAGGTGATAATCTTGTTTTTTGAGATTGGTTAAAAACTTTTTTTCACGATAAAAACGATTGAATTTGGTAAACGCGCTTTCTTGAAAGCGATTTAGGGGTTTTACCAATAAAGAACAAAAACCTGCTTGATTAGCTCCTTTGATATCTGTTTGAAGTTGGTCTCCTATCATCAACATTTGTGTGGGTTCCAATTTGAGAAGTTGGCATGCTTTTTGAAAAGCTGTAGGGGATGGTTTTTTGTTTAATAAATTTAAATATATAAAAATAAAATCATTTTTTAAAACTTTGTGGAGGCGTTTTTTAGAGGCATTAGAAAGAATAACGACTTTGAAAATAAGAGATAATTTAGTTAAAAGGTTTTTAATTTGTTCATCTAAAATATCTTTGTTGCATTCAATTAAAGTATTGTCTAGATCAAAAATTAACGCTTTAATGCCTTGTTTTTGAAACAACTCAAAAGGAATTTGCAAGACACAAGGAAAATAGTGTTGAGGGATGAAAAGTTTGTTGGGGCAAGTCATTTTATTGGACATCTACAATTTTGACTCTAAAAGTGTTTCCAGTTTCGCCGGTAACAAAAACAACATCTCCTATTTGGTGCCCTTTGATATTTTGTCCTAAAGGAGATTCAATCGAAATTTTGTTGTTAAAAGGATCTGCTTCCAAGGTGCTTACTAATTCAATTTCTTGTTGTTGTTTGGTGTGTAAAAGCTCCAAAGATACTTTTTTGCCAATACTTACTTCTCTTTCTTTGGAAACTTTAACTACGCGGACATTTTTTAAAATATTTTGGATTTCTGAGATGCGATGTTCTATTAAAGCTTGTTCGTTTCTAGCAGCATCATAATCAGCGTTTTCGGATAAATCTCCTTGTTCGCGCGCTTCTTTTAAAGCTTCTAAATTTTCTTTTCTTTTAACTTCTTTTAAAAAAGTTAATTCTTTTTTTAATTTTTCTATTCCTGATTGGGTAAGTTCATAAATTTTATTATTCATAAATAAAAGACCTTCTTTTTTTATTTTTTGATGGTTTTTCAAAATTCCTAAATTATTTTTTGAGATAAGAAATAATCAACCCATCACCTACATCTTGAAAAGTGGTGAAAAAATCTGGGTGATTTGTTAAAAAAGTTTGAAAATTATGCATTTTTTTGAAAATTACTTGATTATTTTTAGTCGTTTTGGCTTTTTTAAAACAACTTAAATTAAGGTTATCAAAAATGATAATGCCTTGTTTTTTGAGTAAAGGAGCATATTTGCAAAATAACTTTTGATATTGGGCTTTGGCAGCATCAATAAAAATTAAATCATATTTTTTTAAATTGCAAGTAGGATAAATTAACGCCTCTGCCCAAATGACATTTATGTGATAGGGAGTTTCTTTTAAAAAGTTTTTAGCTAAATTATAATTTATAAAATCTCTTTCTAAAGTATCAATTTTAGTGCTAAGAGAGCTCATAGCCAAAGCGCTATATCCAATGGCAGTTCCGATTTCTAAAATATTTGTGATTTTGTTTTGTGAAATTACATCAAGTAACAAAGCTAATCCTTGGTCTTGGATAATGGGGATTTTGTTTTCTTGTGCGTATTTTTTTAATTTTTGTAAGTTTTTTTCTTTGTTAAAATCAAACATTTCAATGCTCTTTGTTTGGGTTTAATTTGATATAATCGAGATAATTTTGTAAAATGATGGTTGCTGCAATTTCGTCTTTCATTTGTAAAATTTTGCCCTTTTTTTTGTTATTGGTTTTTAACATTTGGATTGCTTGTACGGTAGATAAACGTTCATCCCATAAAATTACTTTTACTTGCTCAAACTTGTTTTCTAGCGTTTTTTTAAAATCACTACTTATTTTGGCTTTAATTCCTATGTCGTTGTTCATGTGTTTGGGGTATCCCAAAACAATTGTTTTAATTTGATATTGAGAAATGATTTCTTGTAAAGGTGTAATCAATCGATCGTATTTGTGGGTGGCAAAAAAAATAGTTTTGAGGTTTTGGGCAATAATTCCTGTTTGTGATAAAGCGATTCCTAAAGTTTTTTCACCTAAATCCAACCCCAAAGATGCATTATTTTGGCAGTTTAACATAATAAAACATTCTCATTTGTCAAAAAATTGTTTGAATGATAAAAATTATTCTTTTTTTCTTGGTTTTGGTTAAACTTCATTTTATCAATTTTTTTGTGTTTTTGGGCAAATAATTTTATTAATAATTGTTTAAAAGATTTGAAAAATAGTGGGTTTGGGGTTTTAAAAGGGTTTAATTTTAATTTTTCTTCCGCTTTGATTATTTTTTTCTTTTTTATTTTGTTTTTTTTTGTCATTTCGAACACCTTTTAACAATTTTTAGGAATTTTTAGGAATTTTGATTATTTTTAACAATTTTAGGAATTTTTTCCTTGAGGATTTTTTTATTATAAATTTTTTAAACAGTTTAATTTATTTCTAATTTGGTTTTTACAAAATTAAGTACTTGTTCTAAATTTTTAGTTTTTTTGGTGCCCCCTTGAGCTAAACTAGCATTGCCACCACCAGAACCACAAACCAAGGATAAAGCTTCTTTAATCAAATTACCTGCATGTAGAGTTTTGCTTTTGCATAAAAAAACAATTTTTTCAGGTTGCACATAAGATAAAAATAAAACTTCTAAATGGTATTTATCAAAAATATGATTCATAAAAAATTTGAGAACTTCTAAAGGTTTTTCTTCTTCAATGGTTAACATCATTTTTTTGGTAATTTGTGGTGGTAAAAAATTAGATTCTGCTTGTACCATATTTTTTTGATGATATTCTAAAACTTTTTTTTCAAAAAGAACTAAGGCTTGTTGTTGTGCTTTGATATGTTTTTGATAATTGAGAATATCTTGATAACTTTGGGTTATTGGAGGAAAATTTTTAACATCAAAAATGAGGTTTTGCGTTTGTAAGGATTTTGCTTTTTGGGTTAGTTGGTGCAAGTCGTTTTGGTAAGGAACTAATTTGGCGTTGAGACTTTCTTGGCAATTGTTATTACAAACTGCCTCAATGCGGTAGATACCAGAGCTAATGCTTTCGCATGACAAAATAGTAAAATGTTCTAAATCTTTAGTATTTGTGGCATGTGTTCCTCCGCATAAATCCACTGAAAAAGTATCAATACTTACGATTCTTACTTTGTCTTTGTATTTGGCTTTTTGATTTTGTTCTAGAAGAGTGGCGTATTTTTTTTGGGCGTCTGGGATTGAAAGTTGTTCAATTTTGACTGGAACACTTTTTTGAATTAGTTGGTTTACTTCTTTTTCTATTTGTAATAAAGTTTGGGGAGTAATTTTTTCAAAATGATTAAAATCATAACGTAAAGAGCTAAATCCCACTGATGAACCTTGTTTTTTGAGGTGGCTGCCTAATTGTTTTTGCAAAACCGCTTCTAAAAGGTGTGTTGCTGTGTGATGATAAGAAATTTGATTGCGTTTAGTCTTTTCAATGCAGGCATAAACTTCTTGACCTTCGCAAAAGTTGCCTTGAACTTCGTGCAAAATTTGTCCGTTTGGTAGTTTATTTATTTTGGTAACTTTGGTGTTGTCAATCCAACCTTCATCTTCTATTTGTCCTCCCATATTAGCATAAAAAGGTGTTTTTTCAAGCACTATTCCTTTGTCAAAAACTTTGATTACTTTGGTTTTGCAAGTAAAATTTGTATAACCTATAAATTCGCTGGGAGTTAAAAATTGGAGAAATGCTTCTTCTTGTTTATTCATGTGTGTTTGCGATGTTTGATTTTGTTTACTTAAATTTTGGTGGTCGTGGAGTAATTCTTGGAATTTTTGGTAGTCTGTTGTAATGTTTTTCTTTTTAGCATAATCCAAAATTAAATCTTCAGGAATGCCGTAAGTGTCGTATAATTTGAAAAAGTTTTGTCCTGATAAAGTGTTTTGGGTGAGATGTTGTAAAAAAGTTTTTTCGGCAGTTTTGAGAGTTTGTTCAAAAATATTTTCTTGTTGCAATAGCACTTTGGCAATCATTTCTTGGTTGGTGCATAGTTCTTTGTAAAAATCTTTCATCATTGCAAATGTTGGAGGCACTAATTGATGTAAAAAAGGTTTGTATAAACCTAGTTTTTTGCCTTCATTAGCAGCTCTTCGTAATAATTTTTTTAATACATAGCCCCTTTTTTCGTTAGTGAGGACTGCTCCGTCATTGATTGCAAAAACCAAAGTTTTTAAGTGATCTGCAATAATTTTAAAACTTTCTTGTCCTGTGTATTTGATTTGTGTCATTTTTTCCAAAGATTTTATTAAAGGAAAGAAAAGGTCTGTTTCAAAATTGGTTTTGGTGTTTTGCAAAATACAGGCTAAACGTTCTAAACCAGCCCCAGTATCAATGTTTTTGCTTGGTAGTTCTTGATATTTTTCGATAGGTAATTTAGGGTCGCAATTATATTGAGAAAAAACAATATTCCAAATTTCGATAAAGCGATCGTTTTCTAAATCTTGGATAATTAGTTCTTTGTTGCGAGGGTCAAAAGTTTTCCCTCTGTCAAAAAAAATCTCGGTGCAAGGACCAGAAGGACCAGGACCTATTTGCCAAAAATTGCTCTTTAAAGGAATAAGGTGGTTTTTTTCTACTCCTAAGTCAAGCCAATATTGATAAGTATCTTGGTCTTGAAAAAAATAAGTAATGTAGAGTTTTTCTAAGGGAAAAGCAAACCATTTAGGCGAAGTTAACAACTCAAAGGCGTAGTGGATAGCTTCTTTTTTAAAATAATTTCCGATAGAAAAATTGCCTAACATTTCAAAAAAAGTATGATGGCGCGAGGTTTTCCCTACGTTTTTGATGTCGTTGGTACGAATACATTTTTGCACGTTAGTAATGCGTCTAAAAGGAGGTGTTTGTGTGCCATCAAAATATTTTTTTAAAGGGGTAATGCCTGCATTAACCCATAATAAGTTAGCTTCGTTTCGTGGTATCAAAGAAGATGATTTTGCGATGTGATGGTTTTTGCTTGCAAAAAATTTGAGCCACATTTGTCTAATTTCAAAAGATGTCATTATAAAAACTCCTTTAATTGGGGGAAATTTGGGGTAATATTTGATATTAATTTGGTCTTTGATTTGTTCTTTTGTGATACAAATAATAATTAGTTTATTAAAATGCGTTTTGAATTAATTTTGATTTGTGATATATAATTGATATCTAACATGTGTATAAAATTAAAAAACCGATCAAACTTAATTTTAACATTTTTTTATTGCTTTTCATTATTTTTTTGCATTTTTTCGTTATTTTTTTGACTTATTTTGGTTTTGCAAAAGCTAAAAACATTATTTTTTAATTGTTGATAATTATAAAAAGGATTGTTTTAAAAAATGATATAATTTAATTGTTGTTTTAAAATAACAAAATAATTTTAATTTAACATTTTTTATTAATTTATTTCGATTTTTTATTAATTTAATTTTTTTCTTTTTTTGAGTCAAAAACAAATAATTATAATCATACAAAAAAACAAAAAGTGAAAGTATCAAAAGTGAAAATAACATCTTTTTACAAATTTTTTAATTCTTCATTTTTTTCAATTTATTTTATTAAAATTAAAAAAAATTTAAGCTCGTTATTGTTAGTGATTTTTTCTTCAATAATTTTAATTTGGGGGCTTTTTGATAGTTGTTTTCAAACGCATCTAGACTCATTTGCTTATTGTAAAAATATTTTTCATTATACAAGACAAAGTATTTTTTTAATTTTGGTAGTTGCAATAATTGCTTTAACTAAATATAGAACTACTAAATTTTATCAAATATTAAGTTTTGTTGCTTTGGTAAATATTTTAATTATAAGTTTGGTTTTTTGTGATTTTATTGAAGACCACAAACAGCATTTTATTTCTGCAAATTGGCAAATGCAGCTAATTCCTTATTATTTGCAATATGTTTTTGCCCCTTTGATTTATTGTTTTTATGTGTGGAAACGACCAATTACTTTTTTGGGTTGGAAAAAAGTATGGATAGTTTTTGTTCATCCTTTTTGCTATTTTTTGTTATCTGCTATTATTTTTGGTTTTAAAGCGGATTTGAAATCGCATTTTATTAATCCTTATTACCAAAACAATTTAACAGTAGCTTATTTTAAACTTTTTGTCTCTTTTTTGCTTTTGGCAATGGGTTTAATCGGAGTGCAAAAAATAAAAATTCATCCTTTTTATAAAGGTGCACTTTTAGTACTAGGATCATTTTTGATTTGTGTTATTCCTAGGGAAACAAGTGATTGGAATCATGCCAAAGAATTGGTGTTTTACCCTCAACAAATGGGTTCTTCTCTTTTTCCTGAATCACAAGATATTGCTAAACAATTAAGTAATTTAGTGCTTGAATTTGAAGGAAAACAAGACACAGGTTTAAAAACAGGTGAAAAAATTTTGGAACTAGGAGCAGGCAGTGGTAATGTTACTAAATATTTAGTACAAAAGTTTGGAGCCCAAAATGTTATTGCTTTGGAATATGATAAAGAATTATGTAATGTTTTGAGAAATAAATTTCCAGGTTTAACAGTTATCGAAGGAGATGCTTGTAATTTTATTGAATTGTTAAAGAATCAAATTGATGAAACTCAAATAAAACAAATAAAAGGGATAGTATCTACTTTGCCTTTGAGTATTTTTTCTCAAGAACAATTGCAAGAACTAAATAAAAACCTTGCCACAGTAATTAAACAAAATAAGATTAGGTTTGTTGAATATCGCTTTTTGCTATTTTTACGTGAAAAACACATTATTGGAGATGGTGTAGAAGAAATTCAAGATACTAAAAATCAAATTTTTGTTTCTAGTGCAATTTTACCAACCAAAGTTTTTATTTTTGCTGCTACTGATGTTACAAAATAATATCATTTTATAAAATAAAAAGTTAACTTATTTTAAGTTAACTTTTTTATATTTTAGGGATTTGGCAATATTAATTTAATATGCGTTTAATTGCTTGTTCTAAAAAATGTTTATCTATTTGGTCTTTGTTATTTCTGATAGCCAAAATTAAAGCCTCATTGAGAATGGCTGCAAGTTGGGCACCTGATGCACCTTCAGTAATTAAAGCTAATTTGTAAAAATCAACATCCAAAGAAATATTTTTATTTTTAGCATGAATTTTTAGAATAGCTTCTCTAGCTTTTAGATTAGGTAAATTAATTTTGATTTTACGGTCAAATCTACCTGGACGAATCAAAGCAGGATCTAGCATATCTATTCTATTAGTAGCAGCAATAATGATGATTTGTGAAAGTTTAAAAAAACCATCCATTTCTAATAAAAGTTGGTTTAGGGATTGGTCGTGTTCTCGTGATTCTATGATGGAGTTGTTTTTTCTTTTGGCTCCTAAAGCATCTATTTCATCAATAAAAATAATGCAAGGAGTAGTTCTTTTGGCTTTTTGAAATAAATCTCTTATTCTAGAAGCTCCAACACCTACATAAACTTCGACAAATTCAGAACCAGAAACAGCATAAAAAGGAATTTTGACCTCATTAGCTAATGCTTTTGCAAGTAAGGTTTTTCCTGTTCCTGGAGGTCCTTCTAATAATACTCCTTTAGGAATTGCAAAGCCCATTTTATGATATTTTTGAGGATGTTTTAAGAAATCTATTAATTCTTGGATTTCTTTTTTTTCTTCTTCAAGACCTGCTACATCTGCAAAAGTTATTTTGTCTTTGGAAGAATCAACGTTTGTATTAAATTTATTTATTTTGTTTGATAACATTTGTTTAAGGTGAATTAAAATATAAAATCCAAAAATAAAAGAAATAAGATAACTTATAAATTTGAAATATAATTCTAAAAAATTAAATTGGATATTTTCTTTGACTTCTACCAAAACATCTTTATATAAATAAAAAGCATATACTAAATAATTATAATTGGAGGCTGCCATTTTACAATAATATTTTTGATTATCAAAACTTTCTGCTTGGATTAAATAATGTTCTTTGTTCCAAATGCTGTATTGGCTTTTATAAGTATAATGAATTTTTTTAATTTCGTTAGCTTTAAATTTTGCAAATAGTTCGTATATATTTATTAAAGAAGCGTTTTTTAATTGATTTTTTTCTATCCAAAAATATGATAATTCTAGACTAATTAAAAATAATAAAATTAAAGATAATGGCAAAATAAAGCAGATAATAATTTTGTTTTTTTTAAAAAGTTTGAAAAACACTAAGTAAGTCTCCATGATGAAATTTATAAAAGAAAAGGTTATAAAAAAATTATTTTAATTAAATTTGTGTGTAATTAAATTAATAAAAGTGAATAGCGCACAAAAATTTATGTTGTTTGGGTTTGAAAAAAGATTTTCCAAAATTTAATTTTCTTTGGAAAAACCATATAAAAATTCCATATTATCTTTAAGACGTAAATTAATTAAATAAAATAAAGCTCCTATGATGGTATTACTTACAATAACTGATGAAAAACTATAAATAAGATTAAGCGACCAAGAATAAGAAGGACTTGGGATGAACCACTTTAAAAAAGTTTTTTTGGCAAAGTTTTCTTGTAATAAATTAATAAATAAAATGCTTGAAATAATTTGAACTACACTAATTAATACTAAAGTTATTATAATAGGTGTTTTTTTGGTGAGATGATTTAAGTTTTTTTGATAAAATAAGCCCGAAAAAGAGCAGACAATATAGGGAAGAAAAAATCTGTAAAGGAAAATAAGGGCTTTGCTTGCGTGTTTGTTTTCGTGTTCATAACTGTGATTATGATTTTCGTGTGTATGGTGTAATAACACTTCCATAAAAGAAAATTCCAAAACATAATGAATTAAAAGATAAAATAAACTAGACCAAAATCCGTGTTTAGGTCCAAAAAGATAACCTATTAAAATGATAAAAATTAATTCAATGCGAAAAAAAGCATAATTGCAAGGGATTGTTGCATTAATAGTATAACGAGAAAGAAGTTCCAAACCAAAAGCCAAAAATAATAAGAAAGAAATGGCAATGATTTTTCTTAAAACATTTTTTTGATTATTTAACATAAATATACCTTCGATTTTATTTTCATATTTTATTTTGCTAGTTTTTTGTGTAGTTTTTTCGTTGTTTATCTTTTTTTTGATAGTCTATATAAAAATTTTTCAATTTAGAACTATTTTAGTAATTGCTAATAATTTAAATTTTTAAGTTTTTCTTCTAAAATACCTTCTTTAAGTAAGCTTAAAAAATCATCATTAGTAGCATCCAAAATATAAAAACCGATGTTTGTTTTTTCCAAAACTTCTTGTATTTTTTCAGTTTGATAAGTTATTCCTTCAAAAAGTTTGCTAAATTGTTCTAAATTATCTTCTTTGTGAAAAAAATCTCCAATCAAAGTCATTTTTTCAATTAAACCAAATCTAATATCTAAAAAAATTTCTAACCCTCCCCAAGAAAAACGTTTTTTAAGTATTTTGGTGTGATGGGGTTGGGTTAAGAATAAAAATTCATTGGAAGCAAATTGGAGAGAATCTTTTTCTATTGATTTTATTTCTTGGTCACTAAGTACATAAGTTTGGTCAGTTAAAGCCCCAGTTAAATACTGCATTAACTTTTCTTGTGACATATCTGGAAGATAGCCTTTGAGGTTAGTTACTCGGGAACGTACACTTTCAATTCCTTTAGAAATTAATTTTTGGTCGTTTGGAGTAATTGTGTTTATCATAGTTTGGAAATCGCAATTATAAAGAAGTGTTCCATGAGTTACCATGCCGTTTTGGTTTTGCATAAAGGCATTTCCAGAAATTTTTTTGCCTTCTAGTAAAATGTCGTTTCTGCCACTAAATTCAACATTAAGTCCTAATTTTTGTAATGCAACGACAATTTTAGCTAAAAAAGGTTTAAAATTGAAATTTTTTTCTTTTTTGGCAATAATGCTAAAAAGAGGAGTTTGAGGATCATTATAAACACATCCTCCGCCAGTAGGTCTTCTAAATAAAGGAATTTTATGTTCTTTGAGGTAATCTAAATTAACTTCGTTTTCAATTATTTGATTTTTCCCAACTACAACTCCTTTGATTTTCCAAATAAAAAAGAAGCTTTTTTCATGGTTTTGCTTTAATAAATGATTAAGGGCGTATTGTTCTAGGGCGTAATAAAAATAAGGTTTAAGGTCGCAGATGCGATTAATTTGAATCAAAATCATAATAAAATCCCCTTTTAAAGTATTATTAAAGTATTATAAATGTTTTTTTCATTAATATTATATCATTTATCAGTTATGTAGACTCATATTAATCTTTTTTGCCTTTTTTCTCTAACTCCAAAATCAAATCTCTTAATGTAGCTGCTTTTTCAAAATCAAGGGTTTTGGCAGCTTCTTTCATCATTTTTTGTAAACGTTTAATTTCTTTATTTTTAGCTGTAATATTTGTATGTGTTTGCAACTTTTTTTGTCCCTTAACTTTACCATTTTCATTTTCATTTTGGGCACTTTCTTTTTGTTTGATTGAAATTGTTTCTAAAATAGTTTTTTTAAGAGTAGTTGGTGTTACTTTCATTGTTTCGTTGTATTGTTGTTGGATTTTTCTTCTACGATAAGTTTCTTCAATAGCAATTTGCATAGCAGGAGAAATACAATCAGCATACATAATAGCTTTGCCTGTAATGTTTCTAGCTGCTCTTCCAATAGTTTGGATAAGGCTTCTTTCGTTTCTTAAAAAACCTTGTTTGTCAGCATCCAAAATAGCTACTAAAGCTACTTCAGGTAAGTCAAGTCCTTCCCTCAAAAGATTAACTCCCACCAAACAATCGTATTTTCCCAACCTTAGATCTTTTAAAATTTCAAGTCTTTGTAAAGATTTAATTTCACTGTGTAAATAAGCTACTTTGATGCATAAATTTTTTAAATAAGCAGTTAGGTCCTCGCTCATATTAATAGTTAAAGTAGTTATCAAAATTCTTTGATTATTTTTAGTTTGGTGTTTAATTTCAAAGTAAAGGTCATCCATTTGGTTGTGGGTTGGTCTTATTTCAATTTCTGGATCAAGGACAAAAGTAGGTCTTATAATTTGTTCTACAATGGGGATTTTTTTAGTTAATTCATAGTTGCCAGGAGTAGCTGAAAGATAGATAACTTTATTCATTTTGGCTTGGAATTCATGGAATTTTAAAGGTCTGTTATCAAGGGCACTTGGTAGTCTGAAACCGAAATTTACTAAGTTGGTTTTACGAGAAAAATCACCAAAATACATTCCTTTAATTTGGGGAATAGTTACATGAGATTCATCAATAATGGTTAAAAATTCATTTCCAAAAAAATCAATTAAAGTTGATGGTGCCTCGCCTTTTTCTTTGAGTGCTAAATGTCTTGAATAATTTTCAACACCATTGCAATTGCCTATTTGTTCTAACATTTCTAAATCATGTAAAGTGCGAATTTTAATTTTTTGGGCTGCTAAAAGTTGGTTAGTTTTTTCAAAATGATTAATTTGTTCCTTTAATTCTTGGCGAATTCTTTTGATACTTTCTTGTAATTTTTGGGTATTTGTAGCATATAGACTAGCAGGAAAAAGAGTAATTAATTTAAGATTCGTAATTGCTTTGCCATTTAAAACATCAAAATTTTGAATATTTTCAATTTCATTGCCAAAAAAAATAATGCGGATACCAATTTCTTTGCTAGATGAGGCAATAATTTCTATAATGTCACCTCTTACTCGAAAAGTTCCTCTTTGAAAATTAATTTCATTTCTTTGATATTTTAATTCTATTAACTTGTTAATTAATGCTTGCCTTTCGTACTTATCTCCAATTTGTAAATGTAGTGTTGATTTTTGATAATCTTTAAGGTCGCCTACTCCATAAATGCACGAAACCGAAGCAACTACAATTACATCATCGCGGTTAAGTAATGAACCTGCGGCACTATGACGCAACTGATCAATTTCATCGTTGATTTTGGAGTCTTTTTCAATGTAAGTGTCGCTTGATGCTACATATGCTTCTGGTTGGTAGTAATCATAATAAGAAATAAAATATTCTACGCGATTGTTGGGAAACATGGCTTTTAATTCGTTGTAGAGTTGTCCTGCTAATGTTTTGTTGTGAGCAATAACCAAAGTTTTTTGTTGTAAATGTTGAATAATATTTGCAATGGTAAAAGTTTTTCCAGTGCCAGTAGCTCCCAAAAGAATTTGTTCTTGTAAACCTTGTTTAAAATTATTAACCAATTTTTGAATTGCTTGGGGTTGGTCGCCACTTGGTTTTAAAGAACTTTGCAATTTAAATAAATTTGTTAAACTCATTTGTTGCTCCTTGCATTTGCTTTTTTATTTTGGTGATTTTTTGGTTTTTAATTTCAAAATATTTAGATGGTTGTTTTTCTGTGTTCCAAAATTTTTGTCCATGTTTTTATCAATATTTTTAATAAATGTCTATTTGCCCACTTTTATAAACTCTTTTTAATTAACAAAAACAACTTTTGATTAATTCCTATTTTTTGAAAATCTTGCAAAGTGGCTTTTTTGATGGCTTCTAAACTTTCAAAATGATTTAAGATGGCTTTTTTTCTAACAGCGCCAACTCCTTTTATATTTGATAAAGTAGTTTTATAATCTAGTTTGTTTTTGGTTTTGCGGTGAAAAGCAACAGTGAAACGATGGACTTCTTCGCTTAAACTTTTTAAAAAATAAAATAAATTAGGGCTTTGTTCCAATATTAATTTTTCTTGCAAAGTTACAAGATGAGTTAATTGATGTTTGTTATTTTTTTGCAATGCTCCTAAAGGAATTTCATATCCTAGTTTCTTTAAAGTTTTTTGGCTTTGTCTTAACTGTCCTAAACTGCCATCAACCAAAATTAAATCTGGTGAATCATTTTTAACTTCCTTATCTTTGTTATAACAACGTGTAAGTGTTTCTTCAAAAGCTTGATATTCGTTAGGAAATTTGCCTTTAATGTGAAAAGTTCGATAAAGTTTTTTGTCAAATTCAAAATGATTAAATACAATTCTTGCTGCCACAAAGGCTTGTCCAAATAGTTGAGAATTATCAAAAACATCAATTCTTTTAATATCTTTATTAAAAATAATTGCCAATTTGTCTAAGGATTCTTGGATTTTTTGGTCTTTGGATTGATAGATTAAATTATTGTTAGCTAAATCATTTTGGGCGTTTTTTAAGGCTAGCAAATAAAGTTTCTTTTTGTCTCCTTTATGAGCAATATTTACTTTGATTTGCAAGATTTGTTCCAATAAAGTTTGGTTAGTTATCATTTGTTGCAAAATAGTTTCATCTTGGCTTTTGCCTGTAATAATTATGTCTGGTTTAAGGTTTTTTTGATAATAACAATTAAGATAAGTTAAAATGTTTTCCCACACAAAGCCCACATATGAAAAAACGCTATTATAAGAATCAACGATATTTCCTTGGCGCATTTTTAAAATTTGAATTGATATTTGGTCTTGATTAAATGCATAGGCAAAAATATCGCAATTTTTGAGTTTTTGATTGCTGATAAGTTGTTTTTTGGTAGTCTGTTTGATTGAATAGATAATATCTCGGTATTCTTGGGCTTTTTCATAAAACATTTTTTCGCTAGCTGTTTTCATTAAATGGTGTAATTTTTTTAAAATATCTTTGATATTTCCTTTTAAAAATTTAGTAATTGCCTCAATGTTGGGTTTATAATTAATTGTTTCTCCTGCGCAAGCACCGAGGCATTGATTGATGTGAAAATGAAGACACGGTTTTTTTGATGCTAACGGACATCTTCTTAAAGGATACAAAAGATGCAACAATTTTAAGGTTTCTTTGGTGTTTTTAAGATTGGGATAAGGACCAAAAATTATTTTTCCTGGAGGAATTTGTTTGAATCGCGAAATTTTTAATTGTGGGTGCTTTTCTTTAGTAATTTCAATATAAGGGTAAGTTTTGTCATCCAAAAGTTTGAAATTATATTTAGGAGTGTGTTTTTTGATTAAGTTAGCTTCCAAAATTAAGGCTTCTTGTTCGTTGTTAGTAATAATGTAGAAAAAATCTTGGGTTTCTTCAATTAGCATCGTTGTTTTTAAGTTGTTGCTTTTGGTAAAATAACTTTGGACGCGTTTTTTTAAATTTTTGGCTTTGCCAACATAAATGATGGTATCATTTTTGTTTTGGAAAAGATAACAACCAGGATTGGGCGGTAAAGTTTTTATTTTTTCTAAAAGAATTGACATTTTAAATTACTTCCGTTTATTGAATTGTTTTTTTGATTTTTTACCCAATTTAAGGGTGGTTTTGTTTTCTGGTTTGGTTTTGGCGTTTTTTTATTTTACTTATTTTTATTTTACTTCTTTTTTATTTATTTTTCGTTTGTTTTCATTAACTTTATTATATCAAAATTACCATTCTTTTTTTGAAATGATTAAAAAAATTGAAGTATTTTTGATAATAAACTGATTTTTCCCAAACTAAAATAATAATTCATAAATAAATTGCAAAATAAGTTTATTTTTGATTTAGAATAGAAGTATAGTTTTAGATTATAAAATAGTAAAATGAAAAAATCAAAACTAAAAGACTTGAAAAATAACCAAATACCAACCAAATAAAGGAGAGTTCCAAAATGAATATACCCACCAAACCCAAAAGTATTCTTTCTATCCAATCTCATGTAGTATATGGCTATGTTGGAAATAAAGCAGCAGTTTATCCTTTGCAAAATATGAATTTCGATGTTTGGCCTATCAATACAGTTCAATTTTCGAATCATACAGGTTATCAAAAGTGGCAAGGACAAATTTTTAACAAACAAAATATAGTTGATTTGGTAGAAGGTCTTTTTGCTCTTGGAGTAGAAAAACGGTGTCAAGCTATTTTAACAGGATATATGGGATCTTTAGATATTTGCGAAGCTGTTTTGGAAATTTTTGCAAGATTTAAACGAACGAACCCTGATATTTTATATTTATGTGACCCTGTAATGGGCAATAACAGATGTTTTGTTAAGCCTGAAATAACTTCTTTTTTTAAAAATAATTCGCAAGCAGATATTATTACTCCTAATCAATTTGAAGCTGAATTTTTGTCTGGTATTAAAATAAATAATGTCTCGGATGCTATTAAAGTAGCAAAGCATTTCCATAATTTAGGAGTTAAAATTGTAATTATTACAGGTATTAATTTTCAAGATGAAAAATATTTTCAAGTGTTTGCATCAAATGCTACAAAAAAATATTTGGTGCAGGCTCACAACAAAGAAAAAAACATTGATATTGCAGGTACAGGAGATTTATTTGCTAGTCTTTTTCTGGGTTTTTATTTGAAATATGAAAGAAATATTAAAAATGCTTTGGCTCATGCTGTTTTTTATCTTAATAAAGTTGTTCAAAATACTTTGTTATCACAACAAAAAGAATTGCAATGTTTATCTGTTTTATACAAACAAGTTAATTTAGCAAAATTGCCTCAAGTCATGGAAATTAACGATTAAATTATTGATTAAAAAATGCCTTTTTAATAAAAAAGACCAACTTTTTAAGTCAGTCATAATGTTATTTTTGGAAATATTTTATTTTTTTAGTATTTGAACGCAGTTATTTTTTACAACTTCAACTACATCCAAAAAGTAAAATCTTTGCAATCCATTCGAAAAGCTTTATTTTTGGGTTTTTCTTTTGATTTCCCAATAGCAACTAATAATACAGGCAAATATCGAACATCAATATTTAATCCTTCATTGATTTTTTTTGCGTTAAATCCTCCCATAGGGCAAACATCATAATCATATTTTTTAGCAGCTAACATCAATTGCAACGCTCCGATGCCACCTTCTAAAAATAACTCATTTTGCAGTTTTACTTGGGAAATTTGTTTGTAATAATCATCAATTTTTGTAATTACTTGTAATTTGGTTGCATCAGATATTTGTTTTTGTAAAACTTCTTGTTGATAAATTTTTTCAGCTAAGGCACTTTTTTGAGCATCGCAACACAACAAAATCATAGTAGAACAAGTTTCTAATTGAGTTTTGTTGCCATATAAAAAAGGAGCTATTTTTTGTTTGCTCTTTTCGCCTTTAAAAACAAAAAAACGCCATGGTTGCAAATTAAAAGCAGAGGGCGCTTGGAAAACTGTAGCCAAAATTGCTTCTAAAATATCATTTGGTATTTCATGATTGGCGCAAAATTGGCGCACACTTTTAATTTTTAAAAAATCCATAAAAAGCTCCTAAGATTTTGTTAATTTCAATTTGATTATTATATTTAGTTAAAATAATTTTAATATTGCATCGTTTTAAAATTTTTTTAAGTTAGTATTTGTAATTTTGGAAAGACAACAATTTAAACAGCAAAAAATTATTTTTTCAAAGTTTGCATTTGTGTTTCTTATTTTGTTTTTGTTTTCAAAAAACTCCTCTAATCCAATTTATCAAAATTATCAAATATATTATAACATTTTTTATTATCAAAATACTAACTGTTTCATTTATTTAGACAACTTAATATTTTAATATAACATTTAAGACCAACTTAACTGAAACGCTCCAATAATTTGCCCCCAGTAAAGAATGAATAATTTGAGTCTCAAACTATTTATGCAGTTTGGTTTTTTTGTTTATCTGACCATTTTATTTAATTTTGACAATCAAAAACCTCATTATATTAAAAGAAAAGTAAGGTTTGTGGTAAAATTATATAGTAAATTATTTATTTTATAAACGCATAATTATTAAATTTTTTATGAAACAAAAAAACTAAATTAACAACAAACACAACTAATAATTACAACAATAATCACAACTTAACAATTCATTAAATAAATGATAAAGTTTTGAAACAATAAATGAAATGAAGGTGCAAAATGGAAAACTTATCGTTTTTATTCTTATTCTTGTTTTTTTATATTTTGGGGTCAATTCCTACAGGCTTATTTATTGGCAAATTGGTGCAACAAAAAGATTTACGCAACACAGGTTCTGGAAATATTGGAGCAACTAATGCTTTGAGAATTTTGGGGAAAAAATGGGGAATATTAGTATTTTTTTTAGATTTTTGCAAAGGATTTGTGCCACTTACAATTTGTTTGCATTTATCAAAATTTTGGCTAACAGAACCATCCACAAAAACTTTTTTACAACCAAACCCCACAATAAAAATCTCCCTTTTGGCAATATCTCCTATTTTAGGACACATGTTTTCTTTATTCAATAAATTCAAAGGCGGCAAGGCAATTGCAACTTCGGTAGGTATTATCACTGCTTTTAATCCTTTGATTGGTATTTCTGGTATCATTTTTTTTGCTATTTTTTTAAGACTTTTTGGTTATGCTTCGTTAGCTTCAATTATTGCAAGCACTTTAGTTAATGTTTTTTTATGGCTAAATTATTTGTATTGTGGCAATTTTGGAACTTTGGGACCAATTAAAAACCAGATTTCAAAAACAGAATTATTTTACTTTTCGATCAATTTTGCTACCTTAATTATTATAGCTAAACATTATTCTAATATTTTGCGCCTTATTAATGGAACAGAAAATAAATTTAATTTCAAAAAAGAAAAATAAACAGCATCAACACAAAATATTTTAAAAAACAAACACCAAAACCTAAAAAAATCAAACCTAAACTCAAAAATACTAAATCAAAAACTCTCAACCCAAAAAACATTTTTATTTATAAAAAAGGTGCAAAGCAATGCAAAATTTTGATCTAATTAAACAAAAAATTAAATCCTTGGTAAAACAACTCACCAAAGCCAATTACCAATACTATAATCTAAGCAATCCCGATCTAAGCGACCAACAATACGATGCTTTACTCAAAGAACTAATCAATTTAGAAACCCGCTATCCCCAGTTCAAACTTCCTTATAGCCCCACTTTAAAAATTGGTGGTTTTGTAGAAAAAAAATTTAGCACCATTAAGCACAAAACTCCAATGATGTCTTTGGGAAATGTTTTTAATCTTAAAGAACTCAAAGCTTTTTATGACCGTATTGTCAAAAAAATTCCTACTTTTTCTTTGTTAACTGAATTAAAAATTGACGGCGTAGCGATAAGTTTAAAATATCAAAAAGGCATTTTAATGCAAGCTTTAACAAGAGGAAACGGCATTTGGGGAGAAGACATTACCAAAAATGCCCAGACCATTAAAACCATTCCTTTAAGATTAAAAGAAGATCTTGATTTAGAAGTTAGGGGAGAAATTTATTTATCCCATCCCGCTTTTGAAAAACTCAACGCCCAAAGAAAACAAGAAAACAAACCCCTTTTTTCCAATCCCAGAAATGCTGCTTCAGGAACTTTAAGACAACTTAATTCAGCAATTGTTGCTCAAAGAAATTTGTCTATTTTTGTCTATGGCATTTCAGATCCTTATTTGACTAAACCTACCCAAAAAGAGACTTTGGATTTTTTAACTTCTTTAGGATTTACCACAAATTCCCATTATTATTGCGTCTCTAATTTTGAAAATTTGCTTAGTATAATTGAAAAATACAAAACCATTAAGGAACAACTTACCTACGATACTGATGGAATTGTCATTAAAATTAACGAGCTTGCCTTTCATTCTTTAATTGGTGCCACTGCCAAAGCTCCCAGATGGGCAACTGCTTACAAATTTGCAACTATTACAAGCCAAAGCATAGTTAAAAACATCATTTTTCAAGTGGGACGCACTGGTGTTATAACTCCAGTTTGCAAAATTATGCCTGTTATGGTAGATGGAAGTTTGGTCTCAAAAGTGGTTTTACATAATTATGACTACATTTGCAAAAAAGATATCAGAATAAAGGACCATGTCATAGTTCATAAAGCAGGCTCGGTTATTCCTGAAATTTTAGAAGTTATAAAAAGCAAAAGAACTGATTTGCAAAAACCCACTTTAATGATTGAAAAATGTCCT
This sequence comes from Rice orange leaf phytoplasma, assembly GCF_001866375.1. NCBI lineage: Bacteria > Bacillati > Mycoplasmatota > Mollicutes > Acholeplasmatales > Acholeplasmataceae > Candidatus Phytoplasma > Rice orange leaf phytoplasma. Next base: position 24,295 of record NZ_MIEP01000005.1, read on the forward strand.
GCTTGTCAAACAATTTTAGAAAAACAACCAGGTGAAGTTGATTATTTTTGCCTCAACCCAAATTGTCGCGAGCAAAAAATCCAAAAACTCATTCATTTTGTATCCAAAAATGCTATGGATATCAACGTTTTAGGAGAACAGACCATCATTGCTTTTTTTGATAAAAACCTAATTGCCAAACCTTCTGACCTTTATTTATTAAAAAAACACAAGCATATTTTGCAAGAAATGCCAGGCTTTGGCGCTAAAAAAATTACTAACATTTTGGATGCTATCGAAGCAAGCAAGCAAAAAGGATTTGAAGATGTTTTATTTGCTTTGGGGATCAAACATATTGGCAAAAAAGTATCTCAAGTTTTGGCAAAACATTTTCAAACTATCGAAAACCTCCAACAAGCCACACCAGAATTAATTACTCAAATAAGAGAAGTAGGAATAAAAATTGCCCAAAGCATCCAACAATACTTTTCCAATTCTTGTAATTTAGAAGAGGTTTTCAAACTCAAAACACTAGGAGTTTCTTTTCAAAGCACTAACCCCCAAAATCCAACTACCCAAACTATTTTTACCAACAAAAAAATTGTTTTAACAGGAACTCTCCAAAAATATTCCCGTCTTCAAATCCAACAAATCTTAGAACAAATGGGAGCAATTATAACTAACAGTTTATCTTTACAAACCAATTATTTAATAGTTGGCATCAATGCTGGTTCTAAACTAACCAAAGCCCAAAAACTCCAAATTCCTATTATCGAAGAAAAAGAATTACAACAAATTATAGAAAATAGCCAAATTAAATTATAAAAAATCACCGTTATTTTGCCTAAAACTCCTCACTGAACCCTAAACCCCCAAAACAAATAAAAAAATCCAAGAAGGTGCCAATGTCTTTTAACATTAAAATTAAAGAAGAAATTGCTTGTCAAAAATTCTTACCCATAGAAAATTTTTTTGAATTGACAGCTTTATTACATTTTGGCTGTGAATTAGAAAAAAACCACCAAAAAACTTTATTGTGGTTCCAAACCAAAAATATCAAAATTGCTAGGCGTTTCCTTATTTTAATCAAAACTTTTTATCCTAATACCAACTCTTTTTTGATGACTAGCAAAGAATATAATTTACCACATTTAAAAAGCATTCATGTAGGAATTGAAAAAGGCATTCCCTTAATTTTAGAAAAACATCATTTTTTTACTCAAACTCCAAGCGATTTTTTACCTTTGCTCAAAAGCCAAAAAGCCAAAAAAGCATTTTTAAGAGGTATTTTTTTATGCATAGGTTTTGTAAACGACCCAAAAAAAACTAATTATCATCTAGAATTTTTTCACAAAGACCGCCACAAAATTGAATTAATTAAAACTTTGATGCTTCATTTCAGCCTTAACGCCAAACAAATTAATCACAAAAAAGGTTTTTTAGTTTATTTGAAAGAATCTCAAATGATTATTGATTTTTTAAGGTTAATCGGCGCTTTGGAAATAGTTTTTCAATACGAAAAAACAATAATTCAAAAAGACTTAAACCACATTATTAAATCCTCTATTAATTTTGAAATTTCAAATGAAAAAAAAATTCTTACTTCTGCCAATTTACAATTACAACAAATTAATTTGATTGAAAAACACTTTCAAACCCCAAATCTCAAGCCCCAAAACACGAACTTAAAAATGAAAAATCCCAAAAATGAAAAATCCCAAAAAAAACTTCCCAACCTTGAACCTAAATTATTGCAAATTATGTTATTAAGAAAAAAAAACCCTGATGCAAGTTTACAAGAATTAACTCAAAAATATTACCACAAACACAAGCAACAAATCACTAAATCAGGACTAAATTATTATTTTCAAAAAATCAAAAAACTAGCTTGTGAAATTGAAACTCCCCAAATTTTGGCACCATCTAAGGAAAAAAATAAATATGGAAAATATCGGCATAGATTTAGTTGAAATTAAAAAAATTAAAAAAATAGGCAAAGACATTTTAGCAGCAAGGATTTTATCCTCAGAAGAATACCAAATTTATCAAATCATTCAAAATCCCCAAAGCCAACTTACCTTTTTAGCAGGAAGGTGGGCTTCTAAAGAAGCTCTTTTTAAAGCTTTTCAAACGCCCCAAAAAATCGACCCCACTTGCCAAAACTATTGCAAATGGTCTATTCTTAACGACAAAAACGGCGCTCCTTATGTGAAAAACAACACATGCACCACTTTTTTCAACCCCATTTTAATTTCTATCACTCACACCGATAATTACGCCTTAGCCCTTGTTATTTTAAAAAAGTTGCCACAAAGCACGTCATAATCAAATTCGTTTTATTTTTTTTGATTATTCTACAATTTTATTTATTTTGTCAAGTGTTTTTTAGGTATAATTAAAAGTGTATAGCAAAAATAAAATTAAATAAAAAAAACAAAGAAAAAATCCAAAGGAGTTAATAACAAAAATATGAAAGTTATCGTTGTTGGTTGTACTCATGCAGGAACTGCTGCAGTAAAAACAATTAAAAAAAACAATCCCCAAGCTGATGTTGTTGTATATGAAAGAAACGATAATATCTCTTTTCTTTCTTGTGGAATTGCCTTGTATGTTGGAGGAGTTATCAAAGACAGTCTAGGACTTTTTTATTCAAATCCTGATGAACTGGTAAGTATGGATGTTTGTACCAAACTTAAACATGAAGTATTAAAACTAGATTTTGACAAAAAAGAAGTTTTAGTTCAAAGTTTAGAAACTGGCAAACAGTTTAAAGACAACTACGATAAATTAGTAATTGCAACTGGTTCTTGGCCTGTTATTCCTCCTATTAAAGGAATTGATTGCAAAAATGTTTTAATGTCTAAAAACTTTGATCATGCCAAAGATATTATTAATTACAGCAAAAACGTTAATAAAATCACAGTAGTAGGCGCTGGCTATATTGGAATTGAGTTAGCTGAAGCATTTGCGGTACAAAAAAAAGAAGTAGTTTTAGTAGACAAAGAAGATAGAATTATGTCTAAATATTTAGACAAAGAATTTACAGATGTAGCTCAAAAAACCTTAACTGACCACAGAGTTAAACTAGCATTAGGACAAAAAATAGCAGGATTCGAAACTAAGGACGGCTTAGTGACTCATGTAAAAACTGATAAAAACACCTTTGAGACCGAAATGGTAATTATGTGTATCAGCTTTAAACCCAACACTCAATTATTTGCTCATCATCTCGAAACATCCTTTAATGGTGCTTTAGTTGTTAACGAATATATGCAAACTTCAGACCCTGATGTTTATGCTTGTGGCGATTGTGTTAACGTTTATTACAACCCTACCCAAGAAGTAAAATACATGCCTTTAGCAACTAATGCTATTAGAATGGGAACACTTGTAGGACTTAACATTGAAAAACCTTGCGTAAAATATTTAGGAACTCAAGGAACAAGCGGCATTAAAATTATTGATTTGAGTATTTCTTCAACAGGACTTACTGAAAATGTAGCCAAAGCTTTAGGTAAAAACTATGGTACTGTTACAATCAAAGATGCTAATAGACCTGAATTTATGCCTGATTATGATGCTGTAATGTTAAAGCTTGTTTTTGACAAAGAAACTCGTAAAATTTTGGGAGGACAAATTGTTTCTCGCGTTGATTTAACTGAAAAAATGAATACTTTAAGTGTTTGTATGCAAAACCAAATGACAGTAGAACAACTTGCTTTTGTTGACTTTTTCTTCCAACCCCATTTCAACAAACCTTGGGGGTTACTCAATTTAGCAGGGCTTAAAGCTTTAGAAGTTAAATCTCAATAAATATTTGCAAACTACCAAATGCGCGACAAAATAAATTAGATAAAAAAACACAAAAGACAAAAACACAATAAAACATTGTTTGTTATAATTACAAATAGTGTTTTTTTATTCCATTTTATCACAATTAACCCCTCATTCCAACACTACCCCCCAAAAAAATCTTTTCATTAACCATTAAAGGAGCAAACAAATGAACTTTACTCTACTTTCTCTTCCTTATCAATATGATGCTTTAGAACCTTTTTTTGATACTCAAACTATGCAATTACATCATCTCAAACACCATCAAACATACATTAATAACCTTAATGATGCTCTCAAAAAACACCCTCAACTAAATTTATCTTTGGAACAAATGCTAACTGATTTATCGTTAGTACCACAAGATATTAGACAAACAGTTAGAAATAATGGTGGCGGACATTTTAATCATTCTTTTTTTTGGAACATTCTAAAAGTAAATAATGGCAATACTCCTCAAGGATTATTAAAAGAAATGATTGACTACGAATTTGGTTCTATAGATTCTTTCAAAGACAAATTTGCTCATGCTGCTAAAACCATTTTTGGAAGCGGTTGGGCTTGGCTTGTATTAACTCCACAACAAAAACTTGCAATTACTTTTACTCCTAATCAAGATGTAGTTCTAAACCAAGGAACTCCTCTTTTGGGTCTAGATGTTTGGGAACATGCTTATTATTTAAGTTATCAAAATCGTAGAGTTGATTATATTGAAGCTTTTTTTAGTGTCTTAGACTGGGAAAAAGTACAAAATAACCTTACTCAAACATTAAAATAATTTACCATGAAACATCCTCAAAATAAAAAAGAATCACGGTTATTACGAATTGAAGTGATGAAATTATTATATCAATATGATTTTTACCAAAATAATTTGACTTTGTCACAAAAAAATCCCAATCCCATTTTTACTTTTTTTCAAAAAATCATCACCAATCTTAAATTTATTGATGAAATCATCACAAAAAGTTTATATGATTATAAAATAAATCGCCTTAACAAAGTAGACAGAGCAATTATTCGCTTAGCTACTTATGAATTGTTAGAAACAAACATTTCTCATGCCATTATAATCGACGAGGCAATAGAAATTACCAAACAATTCTGCAATTTAAACGATGAAAAACAACATAAATTCAACAATAAATTATTAGATCAAATATATCAACAATTACAAATGTATAAAAAAACTTATTACCTAATTGAATTGAAAAACTACCCAAATAATAAATAATTTTTTAAAGACTTTTCTAATTGAAAGGTCTTTTTTTTATTTTATTTGATAGCATACCTTAAATAATTATGAAAAATTTACAATAATTCTATACCAAAAAAATAAAAACAACAACAATAAAATAATTAACATCTCAGCAAAAACAAAACACCAATTTTAGATCGTTTTAAAAAACTTTTAAAATAACAAGTTTAGTAAAAATTCTTTTTTCTTTAGAAAGCATAATGAATGGCTCATTTTTATAATAATTTTTTTGATTTGATAACAGTAGCAAAAAACAAACTTGCCAAATTAAAAAAATATAGATATCCTCCTTAAACCTTTTTAATTACAGAAACATTCAAAAAACTTTAGCTTGAGCAGTTAAAAAAACTACAATAAAATAATTATTTAATATTCATTTAACCCTATTATTTTATTTTTTATTAAGGAAACAAATACTTTGAATATTAAATTATTTAATCAAAAATATAAATTAGTGTCTTTTTTATGTGTTATTTCATCAATAATATTAGTATTATTGTTATTAATATTAAGTTTACAAAAAAGACATTCAACCTTTAGATCATCAGAAAAAATACAATTAACTAATAACCAAACCCAAAAACCCAATCAACAAAATTTCGTCAAAACTCCCAATTTGACAAAACCAAAAACACAAGAATTACACCAAGAAAAAGAAAGACTACCTCTTTATATTCAAACAGTAAATGACAAAAAACATTATCATTTTATAGTGCCTGATAGTGAATTTATGCAAGATGGAACACTTAAAAATTCTGAAACCCATGTTTATATGGAAAATCTAAAACCTACTTTAATGCATAAAATTATCTACAAAATACAACCTCAATATGATGGTTGGGTAGCTTGTTTCCCTTCGTTTAATGGACAAGATCTTGCAGGCGCTTTTTTATATAGCGTTATGACAGGAATCAAAACCCCTCCTTTAGATTTAGTAGGGATTTATTTTGAATCTCCTTTTGATAAGTTTGATATTAGTGATTGGAACAAATACACTTTAGATGATATTTTACAAATGAAAAATGAAAGCCAAAATATTTATTTTTTTTGGAGAAGCCCAAAAATGACTAACATTTACAAAAAATATCATTTATTTAAACCAGGTAAGGAAAAATACCATCCTACACTTAACAAACCTATAAGTCCTCAAAATGCCTTAATGCTTACCGAAGAATTTATAGATAAATTCATCCCCAATTCACCTTCAAAAAATTCCAAAGAAACTGAACAATAAATTATTTAGTTAGTTCCAATGCTTTTCAAAATATTTAAAACTTGCCATATTTTCAAATTAAAAACAAATTAAGATCAACTTTAAGTTGGTCTTTTTTTGCTAATTATTTATTATAATTTTGCTTGCTATACTACTTATTTATTCTTATTTTATAATTTTTTTGTCAAAATAAAAATGTGATTTAATTGGATTTTAACATAATTTATAACTTTAATAACTTTAAAATTACAAAAAAACACTAATTTTGCACCTAGAAACTATTTTTTTGTTATAATAACTTTTGAATTAGATATTAAATAATTTAACTTTACAATGATTTATAATAGTTATTTTAAAAAACTTAAAAAAGAATAAAACAACCTTAACAAACTACCAAACCCAATAACCAAAAAAATAATAACTATAAAATATCATTTCACAATTAAAAACCAATAAAAATCATAAAAATTAATTCTACCAAGCACAAACCACATTAAAACCCACAAAAACAAACTAAAACCAACCAACCAAAATATAAAGGAAATAAACAAAAAATGAAAATAGAACAATTAAAAGAAAGGCAAAAACGCATCCGTAATTTTTCCATTATCGCCCACATTGACCACGGTAAATCAACTTTGGCCGACCGTATTTTAGAATTTACAGGCACAATTGACAAAAGAATAATGAAGGAACAAATTTTGGATTCCATGGACTTAGAACGCGAGCGCGGAATTACTATTAAATTAAATGCTGTAGAAATTAACTACAAGTCCAAAGATGGCAAAAATTATATTATGCATTTGATTGACACACCGGGACACGTTGATTTTAGTTATGAAGTATCGCGTTCTTTGGCAGCTTGCGAAGGTGCTCTTTTAATTATTGATGCTACCCAAGGCATTCAAGCCCAAACTCTTGCCAACGTTTATTTAGCTGTTGATAACAATTTAACCCTTATTCCTGTTTTGAATAAAGTGGATTTGCCAAGCGCAGATGTTCCTAAAGTTAAGGAAGAAATTAAAGAAACTTTGGGACTTGACCCTGAACAATCCTTAATTGCAAGTGGAAAAACAGGGCTTGGAGTCATTGATATTTTGGAACAAATAGTAACTAGAATATCACCTCCTCAAGGAGACATTCAAAAGCCCTTGCAAGCCTTAATTTTTGATTCTTATTTTGATTCTTATAAAGGAGTTGTGCCTTCCATTAGAATCGTCAATGGAACAGTTAAAAAAGGCGATCAAATTCGTTTTATGGCAAGTAATAGTGTTTATGAAGTAGTTGAAGTAGGAGTTTATAATCCCAAACAAATTGTAAAAGATTTTTTGGCACCAGGTGATGTAGGTTATCTTACTGCTGCTATTAAAAGTATTAATCATGTAAGAGTTGGAGACACCATTACTTCGCAAAACAATCAAGCTTTGCTACCTTTACCGGGATACAAACAAATGAATTCAGTAGTTTTTTGTGGACTTTATCCTGTAGAAACAAATAAATATGACATCCTTAAAGAAGCTTTGGAAAAACTAAAACTCAACGATTCTTCCTTAATTTTTGAACCTGAAAGTTCTAATGCTTTGGGACTTGGTTTTAGAACTGGGTTTTTGGGACTTTTGCATATGGAAATTATTCAAGAAAGAATTAGTCGCGAATTTGGAGTAGAAGTAATTGCTACTGCTCCTTCTGTTATTTATCATGTTTATTCTATCAAAGGAGAAAAACTTTTAGTTGATAATCCTTCCAAACTTCCATCCACTCAAATAATTGACCGCATTGAAGAACCCTTCATTAAAGCTACTATTATGTGTCCTGAAATATATATTGGTAAAGTAATGGAGCTTTCCCAAAACAAAAGAGGAGCCCTTCAAAATATTGAATATATTGATAGTCAAAGAGTAATGATTAATTATTTGCTGCCTTTTTCAGAAATTATTTATAGTTATTTTGATAAGTTAAAATCATTAACCAAAGGCTATGCTTCTTTTGATTATGAAATAGATAAATATCGTGTTTCTAAATTACAAAAAATGGATATTTTATTAAATGGAGAAATTGTTGATGCTCTATCTTTAATTGTTCATCATGATTTTGCCTATGAAAGAGGAAAGGCTATTTGTGAGACTTTAAAAGAGTTTATTCCTAAACAAATGTTTGAAATTCCTATTCAAGCAGCTTTGGGTAAAAAAATTATTGCCAGACAAACTATCAAAGCTATGCGTAAAGATGTAACAGCTAAACTTTATGGAGGCGATGTTACTCGTAAAAAGAAATTATTAGAGAAACAAAAAAAGGGTAAAAAGAAAATGAAAACATTAGGAAAAGTGCAATTACCTCAAAAAGCCTTTCTTGCTATTCTTGCTACTAAATAATTATTTGTTTCAAAGATTTAAAAGAATATTGAAAAAACTTCTTATAATATATAAGGAGTTTTTGTTTTATTTATTGTTGACATTTATATTTATTTTTGTTATTTTTTGGGGGTATTTGTATTATTTTTGGATTGATTATTTTTACCATTAGGATCAATTTGTGGTTTTGAATATATTTTACTTAAAATGAATTGGCTAAATGTTCTTCCTTTCATACTATCTACACCCATCAAAAAAAACGAGCAAAAAACAAATGGAAGGGATAAAAGTGCACATATCCAAAAAAATAATTTCACCATAATAAGAAAATTTTTCATTAAAGGGTGTAATGTGGTATTTTGTTTTAAAATACTATCTATATGAAATGAAATAAACCCCCCGAAGATAACAAAATTACCAAAAAGAAAAGGAAATTAAAAATATTTTTAATTTGAGTTTTCCAAAAATCTATTTGCTTTCTTCCTTGTTTATCTAATTCTGGTTTAAAAATAATAAATTTGATTCTAAACATTTACTTGCCTCTTTTCTTTTTATAATATTATAATGATTTTAAAAATAAATATTTATATTATATCAAGTTTTTTAAGTTAATATTTTGATGATGAAATGCAATAAACGAATTAAAAATACTTATTTCAACGTTTTTATGGTTTTATATGCTCCTCTTTAATTGTGTATTTTATTATAACATATTTTTGATAAAAACAAAAAAATTAACAAAACAATAATAAATTCATTTGGAAAACTTTTATATAATATGCTTAAAAAGCTTAAAAAAATGATAAAATAAAAGAGATTTACAAACAACATAAAGGAGAATATTATTTGATGTTAAATAAAGAAGATATTCAAAAAATTCTAAATTTATCTTTAGATAAGGGAGCTGATTTTGCAGAATTATTTTTTGAAAATGCTTATTCTCATACCCTTAAAGTAATTGGCAAAGATGTAGTTTCTGCTGATACTTCTAATACTTTTGGAGTAGGAATTCGCTTATTAAAAGGCTTTGATGAAGTTTATGGATATACCAATAAAACTGATTATCAAAATGTTTTATCCTTGCTTTTAAAATTAAAAAAATCTTTTCAAGGAAAAGCAAATAAAGTTATTGTCTTGAAAACCGAAAAACCCCTAAAAAATACTATCCAAAAACCTTATAATAGTATGACTCAAGAACAAAAAGCCCAAAAATTACTTAAATTATCGGCTATTATTCAAAATTATGATCCTCAAATTATTCAATCCATCACCTCTTTAAGCCAAAAAGAACAACATGTTTTAATTGCTAATACTTTAGGAGTTTATCAAAATGACACACGCAATTATATTAGATGTGGGCTTGTAGGAGTTGCACAAAGAGGACAAGAAATGCAAGAAGCCTTTGAAGGTCCTGGACGCGCAATGGGATTGGAATTCTTGGATGCAATTGATTTAGAAACAATTGCCAAACAAGTAGCAAAACAAGCAGTTGCTTTATTAGATGCTAAATCTTTAAAACCTCAAACTATGCCAGTTGTAATTAATCATGGTTTTGGAGGCGTTATTTTCCATGAGGCTTGCGGGCACCCCCTTGAAGCTACTGCAGTTGCTAAAGGCCTTTCTCCTTTTTGTAATAAATTAAATCAAAAAGTTGCTTCTGAAGTTGTAACTGCTTATGATGATGGAACTATTAAAGAGTCTTGGGGCAGTCTTAATTTTGATGACGAGGGAAATCTCACTCAAAAAAATCTTTTAATTGAAAAAGGTATCCTTAAAGGTTATTTAATTGATTTTAGAAACGGACGCAAAATGAAGATGCAATCTACCGGTTCTTCACGTAGACAATCTTATAAATACTCTCCTACTTCGCGCATGAATTCCACCTACATCGAAAAAGGCACAGAAACGCCCGAACAAATTATTGCAGATACTCCTTACGGTCTTTATGCTAAAAGTCTAGGTGGTGGAACAGTTGTTCCTGCTACTGGAGAATTTAATTTTGTAGTTAATGAAGGCTATTTAATCGAAAATGGTAAATTAACAACCCATGTTAAAGGAGTGATGTTAATTGGTCATGGAGCAGATATTTTATTTAAAATTGACCGTGTTGCCAATGATTTAGTTTTAGGTCAAGGAATGTGTGGTTCTTGTTCTGGTTCTCTACCAGTTGATGTAGGACAACCCACTATTAGAGTAAAAGAAATGATTGTAGGAGGAAATCAAAAATGATAAACAACGTAACAAAAACCCCAAAACCCCAAAGCCAAACCACTCACACAAACCCCACTCCTAACAATTATCAAAAATGGTTAGAAAAAGGAATGCAACAAGGTTTTGAAGCATTAGAAATTGCAATTCATGAAAGTCAAACTTTTAAACTATCTTTGGATAAAGGCAAAATAGATGCTTGTGTTTGGAGCGATGTTGCTTCTGCAGTTATAAGAGGTATTTTTTCCAATAAAAAAACTTCTATTGCTTTAGAACAATTAACTGACAGCGCTTTTGATAATGCTTTTGAAACCCTCAAAGAAAATTGCCAAACAATTACTTCTAAAGAACCTGCTCTTATTTTTGAAGGATCTTCCAGTTATCCTGAATTATTGGAAAATAACTTTGATTTTGGACAAGTTCCATTAGAACAAAAACAAAATTTGTTGTTGCAGTTAGAAAAAACAATGTTGCAAAGTTCCCATTTGCAAGCTACTAATGGCATTATTTACCAAGAAGTTTGTCATAAAAAAACATTATTAAATTCCAAAGGGCTCAATTTATCGCACCAAAACAGCTTTGCTTATTTGTATGCTTCTGCGGTTTTTCAAAAAGAAGGCGAAATTGAAAGTTATGGCAAAAGTATTTTAGCTAAGGATTTTGTAACCTTCAATCCTGTTAAATTAGGTACTGAAATTGTTGAGATGGGCGAAAAAAAATTAGGAGCTAAATCTTTGGTATCTCAAAAATATCCAGTTGTTTTTTCTAATGAAATGTTTGCAGACCTTTTGGAAAGTTTCAGCGATATTTTTACTGGTATAAGTGCTTATCGCAACTTAACTAAATTAAAAGATAAAGTTAATTGTTTAATTGCTTCTGAAAAAGTTAGTATTATTGATGATCCTTTAAACGATGGGGCTTATTTTAAAGAAAAATTTGATGATGAAGGAGTAGCTTGCCAAACCAAACCCATTATTACTAAAGGATTTTTTCAAGGATTTATCCACAACTTAAAAACTGCTCGCATTTTTAAACAAGCTCCAACTGGAAACGGTTTTGATGGCAGTACTTCTATGATTAATTGTTATTTGGTGCCTGGCAAAAAAAGTTTTTCAAAAATGATTGAACCTATTCAAAATGGTATTTATATTACTGATTTAGTAGGGATGCATGCAGGAATTAAAACTGTTAGTGGAGATTTTAGCCTACAAGCTAGTGGTTTTAGAATTGAAAAAGGTAAAGTTACAACTCCTGTTAAAATGATTGTTGTTTCTGGTAATTTTTTTGATATTCTTAAAAATGTAGACACCATTGCTAATGATTTTGAATTTCAAACTTCAGGATTTGGTAGTTCTAGCGTTTATGTAGGGGATTTAAATATTGGAGGAAAGTAAATTTTTCTTTGTAAATGATTTTTTCCCCCTTTATTCTTTTGTAATTTTTATCGAAAAAAATAAATATTAAAATAATAATTGAAGTTTTGAAAACTTTTTAATTATGTATAAAAACAAAAAACACCATCTTTAAGATGGTGTTTTTTTTATATCTTAATCAAACAAATACTTGCGAAAAAACATCAGAAATTTTTGATACAGGAATAATATTTAATTTAGTTCTTACTTCTTCAGGAATATCTTCAATATCTTTGATATTTTCTTGAGGAATAAAAATAGTGTCAAGACCGCTACGATTAGCAGCAATAGCTTTTTCTTTTAAGCCTCCGATAGCTAAAATATTGCCTCGTAAAGTAATTTCTCCTGTCATTCCCAAACCTTTTTTAACATATTTTTGGGTAATTGCAGAGACAAGGGAAGTAGCAATAGTAATTCCAGCTGAAGGACCATCTTTAGGAATGGCTGTTTCTGGAAGATGAATGTGAAAATCGTTTTCTGCAAAAATATTGGCATCAATTCCTAAATTTTGACAGTTAGCTTTGATGAAACTTAAAGCAGTATAAGCACTTTCTTTAAGGACTTCTCCTAATTTACCTGTAAGGATTAATTGTCCTTTACCTTTGTAATAAGTAACTTCTACTGGAAGCAAATCGCCTCCAAAATAAGTATAGGCAAGTCCGTTAGTGGAGCCTATTTTTTCTTTTTGTTCATCTAAAAGATGTAGGTATTTTTCTTTACCTAAGTATTTAGTAACGTTTTGAGGAGTAATAATTACTTGTTCTTTTTTGGTAATTAAAAATTCTTTAACTGTTTTTCTAGCTAGTTCTGCAAGGATTCTATCTAACTCTCTTACTCCTGCTTCTTTGGTGTAATGTCTAATTAAATAAAGGATAGTATCATTGTCAATAACTAAATTTGTGTCAGTGATTCCGTGATTTTTGAGTTGTTTTTTTAAAAGAAATTTAGAAGCGATGTTAATTTTATCTTTTTCAGTGTAAGAATTTACTTCGATAATTTCCATACGGTCTTTTAAAGCTTCGGGAATATTGTCAAGGTAATTGGCAGTGGTGATAAATAATACTTGGGATAAATCAAATGGTTCGGATAAAAAATGATCCATAAAATTAATATTTTGTTGTGGGTCAAGGACTTCTAATAAAGCTGATGCAGGATCAAAGTTATAATTGGCTACTAGTTTGTCAATTTCGTCTAATAAAAAGACAGGATTAACTGTTTTGGCGTCTCTAATGCTTGCAAGAATGCGTCCAGGCATAGCTCCAATATAAGTTCTTCTGTGGCCTCTAATTTCTGATTCTTCTTTTAAACCGCCTAAGGATTGTCTGACAAATTGGCGTCCTAAAGCTTTGGCAATAGAAGAAGCAAGTGAGGTTTTCCCCACTCCTGGAGGACCTACAAGACATAAAATATTTTGAGGGTTTTTCCTAGTCATTATTTTGACTGCTGCATATTCTAAAATACGTTCTTTGACTTTTTCAAGTCCGTAATGTTGGTTATTTAAGGATTTTTCAATGGCAACTAAATCGTTTTCATCTTGGCTGGTTTTGCCCCAAGGTAATTCCAGTAAAAAATCAAGATAATTTTTAATTACAAAAGATTCTGCTATTAAAGATGATGATGATTGGTAACGTGATAATTCTTGTAAAGCTTTTTTTTTGATTTCGGAAGGTAAAGGAGTTTTTTTGATTTTATTGCGCAATTCTGCAATTTCTTCTTCCTTTTTGGCTTTGTCCCCTAATTCTAGTTGAATCGCTTTCATTTTTTCTCTTAAATAAAATTCTTTTTGGTTTTCATCAATACTTTGTTTTACTTTTTCATTGATTTTTTGTTCTAAATCAAGTCCTATAAGTAAACTTTGGATGTCTTGAAGAATATAAAAAATTCTTTTATTAAGGTGAGCTTCTTTAAGGTATTTATATTTATCTAAATCATCGATTTTTAAATTAAAAACAATGATATCAGTGATATTTTCTGTTTCTGGTTCTGTTTTGATGATATCTAAAAAATTATTGGTGTTTTGAACAAGCAGTTGAAAAGGTTTGTCCATAATTTTTTCTATAACTAGCTTGATTAAGGCTTTTTCTTCTTCAACGTTTCCATAAATGGTATTGACTTTTTCATATGAGGCTTTTAAAAAAGGTTCTTTTTGCAAAAATTTATCAATTTTTACTCTTTTTAAAATGCGAAATCTCACTTTAAAATCGCCGTGAGGGATTTTTACTTTAGTAATTATTTGTGCCAATACACCGTAACGTTGAAGGTTAGTTAGTTTGGGTTTGTTGGGTGATAAATCTTTTTGAGTTAAAAGAATAACAAAAGAATTTGCGTTAGTTTCTGACTCTTTTAAAGCTTTTAAATAAGAATTGTCTGATAATTCAATACGAAAATCAATATTTGGAATAGGCATTACTTCGCTGATAACTACAACTGGAAGTTGTTCATGAATTTCTTGAAAAATATCTTCAAATGTATCCATAGAAAGATCGGATTTTAATTTTTTGCTTTTGGTTTTCATATATTTTCATCCTTTCGATATTTTTTTAACTTTTAAACTTTTTCATTTTTAAGTTGTGGAGTGATTTTTTTGGTGGGGTGATAAATTTTATTTAGCAACAACAACTTTATTAATAACAAGTTCTAAGGCTTCATCCATCAAAAGAGAATGTTTTAGGTTTTTTTCAGGAAGTTTTTGTTTGATTTGATTAACTGGAACTTTGTAATGGTTACTTAAGTTTTGGTATTGTTGTTCGATTTTTTCTTGGGAAATAGTTAGTTTTTCTTGGGCTGCAACTTGTTCCATAATAAGTTGATATTGGAGGTTTTTTTGTGCTTGTTGGCTGAATTCTTTTTCCATTTTTTCATCATCAATACCTAAATATTGTTTGTATTGTTCCAAAGTTAAATTTTGTTGTTTTAATTGTGCTTCAAATTCTTTTTGGAGGCGGATTTGTTCTTGGAAAACAATTTCTTGAGGAATTTCTAATTCGGAATTTTTAACTAATTGTTCTATTACTTGTTTTTCAACGTTTTCTTTGTCTTTGTGTTTTTTTTGAGCTAAAAGAGTTTGTTTAGTGTTGTTTTTTAATTCTTCTACGGTTGAAGCATTGGCAAGTTTAAGTGATTTTACCAAATTATCTGTTAGTTGAGGTATTTTTTTAGTTTTGATTTGGTGTAGAGTTACTTTAAAGACAGCTTTTTGATTAGTTAAACTTTTTTGGTGGTAATCGCTTGGAAAAGTGATATTAATGTCTTTGGTTTGTCCTTGTTTCATCCCTAACATTTGGTCTTCAAAACCAGGTACAAATTGACCAGAGCCAATTTTTAAACTAAAATCTTTAGCATTGCCACCTTCAAAAGGTTTGTCATCAACAAAGCCTTCAAAATCAAAAATAGCAGTGTCTGTTAATTCCAAAAAGTCATTTTGGGTTTTGGGTTCCAAAGTTGTCTGTTTTTCTAATAAGGAATTTATTTTTTCTTCCACTTCACAATCTGTTACTTCAAGATCGTCTTTTGTAATTTCTAATCCTAAATATTTTTTTAAAGTAACTTTAGGTTTAACGATAAATTCCAGTCCGAAAGTAAAATTTTGATTATCTTTAAGTTTTTTTTCGTCTAAATCAATTACTTGAGGCATTCCCATACTTTCGAAATCTTTTTTTTGTAGGACTTCTTGATATTTGGTTTGCACGATATTTTCTAATGCATCGGAGTATAAATTGTCTTTACCGAAACGATTTTCAAAAATTTTTCTTGGAACGTGCCCCTTTCTAAAACCTTTAATTTCTACTTTTGGTTTAATTTTTTCATAAGCACTAGCCAGTTGGGTTTCTAATTCCTTTGAAGAAACTTCAAAAAAATATTGTACTTTTTGATCGTTGATTTTTTTAATTTCCATTTTTAATACCTTTTCCTTTTTAGTTTGTTGGGGTTTGTTTTATGTTTTGGGGTGTTATTTATTTTGATTATGAAGCATCAATAAAAACTAAAAAATATTGTTGTTGGGGGGGGGTTATTTGGTTTGATTGGTGCAAATAGTTGCAAATAATTATGAGTTTTTTCATTTATATATTGATTATATAAGCAAATTCCAATTAAATTAGTGTTAATTGTTTTTTGGGGAAACAAGTTGTGTTTTTGCATTTTTGTTTTACAATTTGGCAACTAATTTATAATTAAGTTTTTTTAACTAAATTAAAAGTTGTTTTTTAGGTTCGCGGGTTTATTTAGTTTAATTTTTTAGCTTTTTTTAATTCATTTAATCTTTTTTATAAATATTTTGTGGTAGAAAAATAATTGTCATTTATAAATTTTGTAATTGTGTAAATTACTTTTCCTTCCTACTATTTATTATACCATAATAACTAAATATTTCTTGAAATTATTAGTAATTTTTGCTTTCTGATTAAATGGTTTTTTGGTGAGGTTGCAATTAAAATATTTTTTGTAGAAGGATAAAATATTTCCTAAAATTGTTTGGTTGGTGTGAGTTTAAAAGTGGTTTTTGTTTTTGCCCATTTTGCAATTTTTTTAAATATTAGTTTTTTAAATTGTTAAATTGATTTTAATTAGTCCAATGTTTAGGATGTAGTTAGTTGGGATTTGTCTAAATTAAAAGTTTGATTGCATCTTTAAATTTTGGATTTATTTTTCTTCGTTAAGAATCTTTTTTAAATATTTACCAGTATAACTTTTTTCATTTTGGCTTACTTGTTCTGGGGTTCCTGTTGCAACTACATATCCGCCACAAACTCCTCCTTCAGGACCCAAATCAATGATATAATCAGCATTTTTAATTACATCTAAATTATGTTCAATTACAATAATAGTAGCTTTTTGATCTGTCATTTGATGAAGAACTTTAAGCAATTGTCTAACATCTTCTGAATGAAGTCCTGTGGTAGGTTCATCTAAAATATACAAAGCACCTGGAATAACTTTTTTTTGTAGTTCGCTTGCTAATTTAACTCGTTGGGCTTCTCCTCCGGATAAAGTTGGCGAGGACTGTCCTAATTTAATGTAGCCAAGCCCTACATTTTGTAAAATTTCTAATTGATGTTTAATTTTAGGATGATTTTGGAAAAATAAAACCCCTTCTTCGACACTCATAGCAAGAATATCTGCAATAGTTTTATCTTTGTATTTGATGCTTAAAGTTTCTTTTTGATAACGAGTTCCTTTACAAGCTTCGCACATAACATAGACATCTGGTAAAAAATGCATAGATATTTTTTTAACTCCATCGCCACTACAAGCCTCACATCTACCGCCTTTAACGTTAAAAGAAAAACGCCCTTTTTTATAACCTTTCATTTGGGCTTCTTTAGTTTTGGAGTAAAGTTCTCTAATTTCATCAAAAACACCAGTATAA
Source organism: Rice orange leaf phytoplasma (assembly GCF_001866375.1). Lineage (NCBI taxonomy): Bacteria > Bacillati > Mycoplasmatota > Mollicutes > Acholeplasmatales > Acholeplasmataceae > Candidatus Phytoplasma > Rice orange leaf phytoplasma. The sequence continues at coordinate 41,918 of NZ_MIEP01000005.1, forward strand.
GTAAGGGGATTACTGCGAGGAGTTTTACCAATTGGGTCTTGTGAAATTTCAACTATTTTTTTGACTTTGTTAAAATCGTTTACTAAATGACTAAAATCTTTTTGTTGAGTTTTGTTTTTTTTGCTGTATTTTTGTTGTAAACAATCAAGTAAAACATCATTTACTAAAGTAGATTTTCCCGAACCAGAAACGCCTGTAACTACAATTAATTGTTGCATAGGAAAGCAAACATCAATTGATTTAAGATTATTTTTAGAAGCTTTGGTAACTAAAATATGATCTTTATTGCCTTTTCTTCTAGTTTTGGGAACTGTAATTTGGATTTGTTTAGATAAGTATTTTCCTGTAAGGCTATTTTTGTTTTGCATTACTTCTTGGGGTGTGCCAAAAGCTTGTACTTTCCCTCCCAAAATGCCTGCTTGAGGACCAATATCAATTAAATAATCAGAGGCAAGCATTGTATCATGATCGTGTTCTACTACAATTAAAGAATTGCCTAAATCTCGCATTTTTTGAAGTGATTTAATTAAAAGATCGTTGTCTTTTTGGTGCAATCCAATAGAAGGTTCATCAAGGACATAAAGTACTCCTGAAAGTTGGGAGCCAATTTGAGTAGCAAGTCTAATTCTTTGTGCTTCTCCTCCCGAAAGAGTTGCTCCACTGCGCGATAAAGAAAGATATCCTAACCCAATTTCTTGTAAAAAAGTAAGACGATTAATAACTTCTTTGAGAGCTAAATTAATAATTTTTGTCTCTTCGTTGGACAATTCTAAATTTTGGAAAAAAGCAAGGGTTTGTTCAATTGATAAATCAGTTATTTCATAAATATTTTTATTATTAATTTTAAAAAGTAAAGCCCCTTGATTAAGTCTTTGTCCTTGGCATGTTTTGCATTTTTTTTCCATCATATAATTAGAAAGCAATTTTTTGAGCCATTCGCTGGTTGTTTCTTCAAAACGTCTTTTAAGCATAGAAGCTATACCTTCAAAAAAATCATATTTAGGAGTTTTGGTGGTGGTATTTTTGGAAAAACGAGAAAAACGCAAAGGAGGCGTTAAAGGAATTTGGTTAGGTGAACCATAAAGAATAATATTTAGTTTTTGGGGATCTATTTTTTTTAAAGGAACAGTCATATCAATTTGATAATGATTGCATACAACTTTTAATTCTTGTTCTTTGCTAGCAAAATTATTATATTCATTATTACTTTTAAAAATTAAAATTGCACCTTTATTTAATGGTTTTTCATAATCTAGAATCATATCGCAATCAATTTCTGCTGTTTTTCCAATCCCTTTACAAATTTGGCAAGCTCCTAAAGGAGTATTAAATGAAAAAAGTCTTGATTCGCGCAAGGGAATATCAAAATTAATACCTTCTAAATGATAATTGCAATTTAGTTTTAATATTTGATGGTTTTTATTGTTGTTTTCATTCTTATTACTATCATTACTATTTTTACTTTGATAATTCATAATAAAAACTTTTCCTTGAGCTAAATTTAGAGCTTGTTCTAAGGCTTCAAAAAGACGAGTTTGATTATCTGAATTAACTTCAAAACGATCAATTACTACATAAATATTATGATATTGATTTTTTGATAAAGAAGGAATATCATCCATTAAATAAATAGTATCATTAATCATTACTCTATTAAAACCATCTTTGGCAAGAGCTTCTAAGGTTTTTTGATGGGTACCTTTTTTTCTTTCAATTATAGGAGCAAGAATTAATATTAGTTGCTTGGAAAATATTTGATTAGTTTTAGTAATCATTTGTTCTTTGGTTTGTTTTTCTAAGACAATATTTTTTTCAGGATGAAAAGGAACTGCAATATTGGCATAAATTAATCTTAAATAATCATATATTTCTGTAATAGTTCCCACAGTAGAACGAGGATTATTAGAAGTTGTTTTTTGGTCAATACTAATAGAAGGACTCAAGCCTTCAATACTATCTACATCAGGTTTTTCAAAACTACCTAAAAATTGTCTAGCATAAGCACTTAATGATTCTACATATCTTCTTTTTCCTTCTTGATATAAAGTATCAAAAGCTAAAGAAGATTTGCCAGAACCTGATAATCCTGTTATAATAACTAATTTATTTTTGGGAATATCAATATTAATATTTTTTAAATTATTTTGACGAGCTCCGCGAACTTTAATAAATTGATGTTTATTGGTTTTCATTTTAATTCCTTTAATATATTCCTTTATATTTATATCGGCTTATATATATTATTTATAAATAATAATTTCTTTGTTAATTATAACAAAAAAGATTAGTAAAAAGTAAGAAAAGATAAGAAAAATGATATAAAAGATGAGAAAATTAATGGAAAATGAGCAAAAAACTTGCAAAAAAAAGAGTAAAATAAAGGTAAGGGAGTTTTTTTATTCCCTGAAAACTAAAAGGAGAGTAAAGGAATGTTTTTTTGGAATCCATTTATTAAAGATAAAAAAACTAAATAAACCTGTAGTTGTAATTGCAATTGTATTTTTTGTTATTTGTTTTATATTCACATCAATCGAAGAGTTTCAAAAAAAACAAAACACAAAGTAAAAAAGTAGAGGAGTCAAATGAATACGCAAAAAAAATAATAGGTAAAATAGATGATGAAATTGAAAACAATAATGAAATGATATCAGGCAGACCGAAAATGACAAAAAAAACAACTTATGCTAGAACAAATTAATTCCCAACAAATATCATTAAAACTAAGATTATCACAAATTAAAAAACCATTAAAAGATTCTGAAAATGATTTAGAAACTGCAATATCAAATTCAGACGGTAAAAAAACAAAAGAAATAAAAGAAGTTCAAGAAAGATTAATAAAAGAAGTTAATGATATTTTAGAAGAATTGGAAAAACTTAGAGAAAAAGAGCAATTACTTAATTAAATATAACTAATAAATTAAATAAAAAGGAATTGAAAATGCATTTACAACAAAAAAATAATAAAAATTTTATAATATTAACAGTAGAATTTACAGTATTAATGTTAGGATTAATTTTAGGTATTTGTTGGGTTTTAAAATCTAAACAAGAACCTGCCAAAGAAGACACAAGCAAAACAACTACAAGCACAACAGGAAGTAATAACTAACTGTTTCATTTATTTAGATAACTTAATTCTAAATTTGAATTTGAATACTATATGGCAAATGCACCTTTAGATATTAAAAATAAAATGGATGACATAAAACAAGAAATCGAAAGAAAAGAAATTGAACCAACCCAAGAAGACGGTTTAAACTTCGTGAAACACATAATGCAATCTTTTTTACTACCTAAACTAAAAAAATAAATTATCACCAAAAGCATATAACGAATATAAACAACAGATTGATGAAGCCTTAGAACGCATTAAAGCTGCAACTTTTCAAAACCAACAATTACCAGAAATGATTAAAATAGATGATGAAATTAAACACAATAACGACTTAATTAACAACATAGATAAAGATAAATCATTCATTGATAAAGGAAAAAATGAATCAGAAAATAACTAAACAAGCTTGGACCGCAACAAAATTAATGAATTAAAAGAAATAAAAAAAGAGATTGAAGATTATCAAAGAAAAATTGAAGAATTACAAAGAAAAATTGCTACTAAAGAAAAAGACCCCAAAATAGAACAATATCAAAAGGAATATGATGAACATATTAAAATTTTAATTTATATCAGCAACAAATGAGGGGAATAACACCAGAAAAGGAATTACAAACTAAAATCGAAGCCAAGTTAGCTGCAAAACAAAAAGCAATTAAGGCAAAAAATAATCTAGAAACTGAAATTAAAAGAGACAAGATAAAATTAGATTATGCCTTAAAAGAACAACAAAATCTTTATAATGTAATATACAAAGAATTATCTCCCAAAGGAAAAGAAGAATTAGACAAAAATACTAAATAACAATTGATTAACTAAACAATCCATATATAAAGATAAAAACTATTTTCATTAAGAAAATAGTTTTTTTATATCTTAGATTAAATTTTAATTATTTCTTTATTTGTTCCCAAACAGTAGCAGATATATAATATAAAGGAATTGAACACAAACAAACAACAACACCCCAAGCTAATAAATTAGAAAAACTAAAGTTAAAACCTTTTTTATTTGATTTAACATTTTTATTATCTTTGGTTAATTTAGTTTTATTATTATATTTATTACTTTGTTTTAAATCATTATTGTTTTGTTTTTTCTTTTTCTTATTATTATTCTTATTATTTTTATTTGTTTTCATTACCCTATTTTCTTTCCTTAATATATGTCATTATAATTTATAATCAAGTCAAAGACTTACTTATATTTTAACTGGAAATAAGTTTTTTTCAACAATTTATTGCAACAAAATTAATTTATTACTAAAATACTTCCAAATTACCAAAATACTGGTATAATATATATGATTTAAGGAGGTTTCTAACTTGCAAAACTATATTCCAAAAAAAATATTACAACTTCAATTCCAAACTTTAACTCCCATCCAAAAAGAAGTCTTTTCACAATTTGAAAAACCAGGTAATCTAGTAGGAATTGCTCCTACAGGAACAGGCAAAACCCATGCTTATCTTTTACCGATATTAAGTAAAATTGATTTCCAAAAACCATTTACTCAAGCAATTATTTTAGTCCCTACCAATGATTTAGTATTTCAAGTATGGGAAATGTTTAAACAAATTGAAAAAACTAATTTTACCAAAATTCTTTACGGAGGAATGGATAAACAAAAAACAATTGCTACTTTTGAAAAAAAACAACCTCCATTAATTATTGCAACTCCCGATAAGTTATTAGAATACGCGTTTAAACTCAAAAAAATTAACTTAAAATATGTATCTTATTTAGTCCTTGATGAAGCTGATATGATGTTTGATGAGGTATTTTTAACTTCTCTAGACCCTTTAATTAATCATCTTAAAGCCAAAATTTTATTATTTTCAGCTACCATTACCGAACAATTAAAACCTTTTATTAATCGTTATTTTGGTAAATCTACTTTTATTGATGTTTATAAACAAAGTAATCTTAATCGTACTTTTTATTTATTAGAAACAACTACAAGCAGAATGCAGACCTTAATTCATCTTACCAAAGTCCTTAATCCTTATTTAGCACTCGTATTTGTCAATGAAAAAAAAGAACAAGAATTAGTATTTCAAACTTTACAAAATGACAGTCTCAAATTGCTTAATTACAACTCTGCTTTATCAGTTAAACAAAGAAAACAAAGCCTTAAAGCTATCCATAAATTAAAATATCAGTACGTAATTGCATCAGATCTTGCAGCTAGAGGAATTGATTTTGATGCTTCTTGTGTTATTCACTACAACTTACCTTCACACCTTGAATTTTTTTTCCACAGAAGTGGTAGAACATCAAGAATGGGCAAAAAAGGTGAAATCATTGTTTTGTACGACCCCCAAGACATTAAACAAAAAGACAAAATTAATAAATTAATTCAATTAGGAATTACTTTTCATCAAGCCTCTTTAAATAAAGATGGTTTTATAAGAACTCAAAATTACAAAACTATTACAACTACCAAAACTGATAAGCCAAATAAAAAAAATAAAAATACCAAAAACATTCAAAAAAATCAAAACAATCAAACTAACCAAAAAAACAATTACAACCAATCTAGCCAAAAACAATTTTTCAAACAAAACAAATTTACCAAAGAATCCAAACTTCCTAAAAAAGAAAATAATAAAGATTCTACTTTGGAAACACCAAATAAAACTCAAAACACAGTCCAAGAAACAAACAACAACAAAAAAACTAAAAGCAAACAAGTAAAACCCAATTATAAGAAAAAGAACCAAAAAGAAAACCAATCCCCCAAAAGCAAAAGTACTTTTTTACAAACAAAATTCAAACCAAAAGCCAAATACAAATCACAAAAACCATCAAAAAAATAAATTAACGAATTACAAAACTAATTATCAAGAAAAAACTAAACTAATTTATAACTAATAAATCAAAAAACAAAACAATAAAGGAGCTTTTATCATGTTATTTTTGGGAAGCCATGTTGCTATGAAAAAACCACATAATTTTCAAGGAGCCATCCAAACTGCCATTTCTTATGGTGCTAATGCTTTGATGGTTTATAGCGGTGCTCCACAAAATACGATAAGAACCAAAACCGAAGAATTAAAAATTAAAGAAGCCTTAGAAATTGTCCAAAACAACAATTTATCTTTAAATAATTTGGTAGGGCACGCTCCTTATATTATCAATCTTGCTAATCCCGACGAGACTAAAAGGAATTTTGCAATTGATTTTTTATCCCAAGAATTAGAACGTTTTGCAGCAATGAAAATTAATAAAATGGTTTTACATCCAGGAAACTATCTCAAAACAAACCTCCAAGAAGGAATTAGTTTAATTGCTCAAAGCCTTGATTTAATTTTTGAAAAAACTAAACATTTAAAAACTCAAGTTGCCTTAGAAACTATGGCAGGCAAGGGAACTGAAATTGGGAAAAACCTAGAAGAATTGCAACAAATAAGAACCCAAGTTAAAAACAACACAAGAGTTTCTTTTTGTCTTGATACTTGTCATCTTTTTGATGCTGGCTATGATTTAAAAGAAAACTTAGAAGAAATTATCCAAAAGATAGATTCCATTTTAGGATTTCAAAATATCTCTGTAATTCATATTAACGACTCTAAAAACGAATGTAATAGTCACAAAGACCGCCATGAAAACATCGGTTTTGGCAAAATCGGTTTTGAAACTTTACTCAAAATTATCTATCATCGTGCTTTTGCTTGTATCCCTAAAATTTTAGAAACTCCCTATATCAATGACAAAGCACCTTATAAACGCGAAATTGAAATGATTAAAGCCAAAGTTTTTAACCCCGAATTAAAAAAATTATTTTAAAAACAAACTAATTATTAAAACAAGTTTGAAAAAATCCAAAATCACTTATAATTAATATTGGTGTTTATTTTTTATTAAAATATTTTCTAAAACTATTTTAGACTTTTAATATAGCATTTTAATAATGTTGAACATCGAAAAATACAATTATTAGTAAGGTTTTAAAATCATCGATAAAAAACAAATTATAAGCAATATATTTTCTTTTTGGAACACATTAAATCCCAATTATCAAATGATAATTATTGCTTTTATCATCGGATTATTTTTTTTCTTTTTACATAGTATCATCAAAATAATTATTGGTATTATTTTATTAATTTTAATATTAAAATTTGGTTTAAAAGTTGATTTTTTAAGAAATATTAACTAACCTTACCAAACTAGATAAAATATTTACTTTCTAATTAAAAAAATAATTTATTATTTAACAACTCTTTTGCAAATTAAAGAGTTGTTTTTTTAATTTTAATTAGGAATACCAAAATATAAAAAGAGTACTTTTTAACATTTAGGCTATTTTTTAATATTATTTAATAAAATGTTATGAATAAAAAAATGCATAAATGAATTTAAAAACATTTTATTAATAAAATTAAACCAAACCAAACCCAACAACAAAAATTTTTTTGCAATTCTTAATATTTTTCTATCTAATTTACAAATGCCAAAATAAGTATCTTAACTTTTTTCAAACAAAAATTATAAAAAATGCTATAATAGTTTTATAAAATATGTTTATATATCTTAAAATATCAAAAATGTTTATCAAAAAATTAACGAGACAAATTTTAGGTAAAAAGTTTTTAATAATTTCATTATTTTATCATTTATTGTCATCATTCAGGAATCATTTTTTATTTTACAATCCAAAAAGAAAGGAACTGCAATCATGAATTTACAAACCATCAAAAGCAAAATCCAAAATGCAATCCAAAAAGTTTTATTAGAAGAATTAATTTTACAAGAACAACTGGAAAATGACAAATTTGATTTTTCTTTACCTTTGTTTGCTTATGCCAAAAAAACCAAAACTAACCCTCATATTATTTTTGAAAATATCAAAAAAAACCTTGTCAAAATAAACGAAATCCAAGAATTAATGTTTTTAAACGGTTTTATAAATATCAAAATCAAAAGAGCTTCATTAGCTTACGAAATATTACTCAAAATCAACGAATTACAAGCTAATTATGGCAATTTTCCCAATCAAAATCAAATCATAGTTATTGATTATTCTTCTCCTAATATTGCTAAAAACTTTTCTGTTGGTCATCTGCGTTCTACTGTTATTGGAAACGCTCTCAAAAATATTTATCAAAAATTAGGTTTTGAGGTAGTAGGAATCAATCACTTAGGAGATTGGGGAACCCAATTTGGTAAAATGATTGTAGCTTATCAAAAATGGGGCAACAAAGAAAAAATACTAAAAGACCCAATTAACGAACTACAAAAATTATATGTTTTTTTCCATCAACAAGCCAAAACCAATCCTGAATTAAACGAACAAGCCAATTTTGCTTTTTTACAATTAGAACAACAAAACCAAAAATATCTCGATTTGTGGAAATGGTTCCGCGAAGTGTCTTTACAAGAATTTTGCAAAATTTATGATATTTTGGGGATTTCATTTGATTTTTTCTTGGGAGAATCTTTTTATAATGACAAAATCGCTCCTCTTTTTGAAGAATTAGAACAAAAAAAACTTTTAAAAGAAGAAGACCAAGTTTTGCTTATAGAACTTGATAATTTACCTCCTGGTTTAGTGAAAAAAACTAATGGCAGCACCTTGTATTTAACAAGAGATCTAACTACTTTTAAATATCGTTTTAACACTTTTAATTGTCAAAATGTTTTATATGTTGTAGGCAACGAACAAAAACTTTACTTTAAACAATTAGCCCAAATAATTGAAAAAATGGGATACTGTGACACTAAAATAAAACACATTAATTTTGGTTTAGTTTTGATGGATGGCAAAAAAATTTCTACTAGACATCACAAATTTACTACCTTAATTGAAGTAATTAATCAAGCTACTATTTTAGCCCAAAAAATCATTGAAGAAAAAAATCCTCATTTATCAAATCTTAACCAAACTGCACGCAAAATCGCTGTAGGAGCCATCATTTTTAACGACCTTAAAAACGATAGACATCTAGATATTGATTTTAATTTAGAAACTATTTTACAATTTAAAGGACAAACAGGACCTTATCTTCAATACACAGCAGCACGTCTAAATTCCCTTTTAAACAAAGAAAAACTAGACACAAACTTAATTGACAAAACCATTTATCAAAAAGACCATTATTTTATTTTAGTAAAATTATTAGACCAGTTTCCTTTAATTTTGCAAAAAGCCCAAAAAGACAATATGCCAAGTATTTTGGCAAGATATATGTTAAAAATAACTCAAAATGTTAACTTTTTATATTCACAAGAAAAGATTTTAACAGATGATAAAACCACTACAAACACTAATCTTTTATTAATCCAAGCAGTTTTTATCACTCTTAAAGAAAGTTTAAGAATTTTAGGGGTTCCTTTTTTAGAAAATATGTAGTAATTTTTAAAAAATACCTTATTTTTCATAAAACAATTAAATCCCAAAGAAAAGTCTGCAAAGACTTTTTTTATTTTGGATTGAAAAATCAAATCCACAAATCCAAAACTAAAAAACTAAAAAAAGAAAACCCAAACAACTACCCAATAATTAAAAGAAGGAAGTGATTATTTTCATTGATAAAAAACATTTTTTTAAAAACATTTTCCAAAATACCAATAAAACCCAAATGTTAAAAATTACTGCATTATTAATTAGTTTTTTATTTTTAATATGGCTGAATTTATCCATATTTGGATATTTCCATATAAAAAATAATTCCAAAAAGAAAACCATTTTAAAAGTAGGAGTTAACAACAATTCTGCTCCTAATGTTTTTAAAGTTTTAGAACAAAATGAGGGAAAGAAGGCCAAAAAAGCTGTAAACAGTGAATATATAGCGGGTTTTGATATTGATTTAATCAATAATATAGCTGATAAACTAGATTTAGAATTAGAATTTCATGTCTTTGATTTTGCAGGACTTCTTAATGCCTTAGAACAAGAAACAATTGACATCGCAGTTGCGTCTTTGAGTATTACAGACAAAAGAAAAGAAAAATACGATGTTTCTAAAGCCTATATGCAAACTGGAACCAGCATAGTAGTAAGAAACAAAAGATTTGATGATTTATTGGATAATTTAAGAAAACAACAAGAGCCAAACAATAACAAAGAAATAAAAATAAATTATAATGAATTTTGCCAAAAATTAAAAGATTTAGAAAAAGAAAAACCCATTAAATTTATAACATTTCTAAATACTGTTGCAATCCCAGTAATTGAAAAAATCAAATCAGATACTAATAAAGAAAAAGAATATGTCATCAAAAATAACGAATTAACAAGTTCATCTGCATGTTTTACTGATATTTTACAAGGAAAATCAGATATGTTTATAACAGATAATTGTTTAGCTAGATGGGCTTGTGAAATAAATCAAGATTTGACATATTTTGATGTGCATTCTGATAACTTAGAACATTCTACTTGTCCCCAAGGTTTAGGAATATTTTTTCCTAAAAAAAATGATGAAGATAGAAGAATACCAAATTTACAAGAAAAGATAAATGCAGCGTTGGTAAAATTGGATTTAATTAAAAAAGATGAAAAAGGCGAATTCCAAGACATCATAGACTTAAAGAAAAAAAATCATGAATTAAAAGAAACTAGCAAAGAAGAAGTTAGTTCAGAAGATAAAAATAAAATAGAAGAAATAGAAAAAAAAGTAAAAAAACGACTAGATGAAGTCTTTAATGAAAACAAAGAAACAATTGAACTACCAACAAAAAAGATTTTCATCCAAGCCCAAAAAACCATTCCATCTTATCTAAAAGGACTCAAAACTACTTTAATTTTAGCTATTGACAGTCTTATTGTTGGCTTTTTATTAGCTATTATATGCACTTTAATTAAAAATATAAAATTAGATTATCACAAAAATAATTTCTTGATAGTTGCTATAATAAAAATATTAAATACTTCCATAAATGCTTTGTTTTTTGTCTTAAAGGGCATTCCTGTAGCCGCTCAAGCAATGCTTATTTATTACAGCATTACTTTTCTTTTTAAAGGAAATTTTAATCCTTTACACGCAGGAATTTTTGTTTTAATACTTAATTCTTTAGCAAGTATTACAATGATTTTAATGCAAAATATTAAATTCTTAGATAAAGGACAAATTGAAGCTGCTCATTCTTTGGGGATGAACCAAAAGCAAGTTTTTCTCTCTATTGTCTTTCCTCAAACTTTAAAAAGGTCAGTTCCTTTTATTTTGCAACAATTAATCACAAACATTAAGGATAGTTCTTTTTTTGCCATTATAGGAGTTGCCGAACTTTCTTGGAAAGCACAAAGCAATATGGGAGCTACCTTAAATCCAATCTTGCCTTTTGTAATGATATCTTGTTTTTATTTAATAATTATTAGTATGACTGGTTTTTTAAGCAAAATGTTAGAAAAAAATATTAAATTGAAAAAATAAAAGAAAAAGAATAGAAAAGGAAGTGAACAATTTCATTAATTTAATTAATAAAAACTCATTTTTAAAAAATATTTTCCAAAAGAAAAATAATATAAAAATATTCAAAATTATTACATTATCAATTAGCTCTATATTGTTGGTATGGTTGCATTTTTCAGTATTTGGATGGCATTTTTCAACCAAAACAAAAAAACAAAATCTTCAAAAATATTCCAAAACTTTAAAAGTAGCAATGACTAATAGTTCTATTCCCAATACTTTTAAAGCTACAAATCAAAAAAACGCTATAAAAGCTACAAATGGCGAATATATAGCAGGATTCGATATAGATTTAATCAAGGATGTAGCTGAAAGATTAGAGTATAATTTAGAAATTCATGTCTTTGATTTTGCAGGAGTTCTAACTTCATTAGAGCAAGGAACTGTAGATTTGGCAATTACAACTTTAAGTATTACAGACCAAAGAAAAGAAAATTTCATAGTTTCTAAAGCCTACACACAAACTGCAACAAGCATGGTAGTAAGAAAAAAAGATGACAGATTCAAAGAAATAGTTGAAAATAAAAAAATAGAATATAAGGAATTTTGCCAAAAATTAAAAGAAAAAGGTGCACCTCAAAAACCAATTAAATTTGTAACAGTTACTAGCACTGCTGCAATCAAAATGATTGAAGATGAAATAACAAATAAAGATGATATCAAATCACATGTTAAAAAAAACAACGAATTAACTAGTCCTCCTGCATGTTTTCAAGATGTTTTACAAGGAAAATCAGATATTTTTGTAATAGATAATTATTTGGCTAGATGTGCTTGTCAAAAAGAAGATGACTTAGTATATTTTGATATGACCTCAGATGATTCAAAATATTCTGTTTGTCCTCAAGGTTTAGGGATATTTTTGCCTAAAGGAGAAAAAGAAATCCGAAGCCTAGAATTAAAAGAAAAAATGGATAAAATTTTATGCGATTTAAAATTAGTTACAAAAGATGAAAACCAAAGTTTACAAGACATTATAGATTTAAAGGAAAAAGGTAAAAATTTAACAAAAGACAACGATAAATACAAACAAATAGACAATCAAATAAAAAAAATAGAAAGCGAATCAGAAACAAGATTAAAAACAGTTTTTGACAACCACAAAGACATGCTTTCTAAAAGCACTACTTGGCATCAAATAAAAGAAAGTTTTCCATCTTATCTAGAAGGACTCAAAACCACTTTAATTTTAGCTATTGATGGTCTTATTATTGGTTTTTTATTTGCAACTTCATATACTTTAATTAAAAACTCTCAATCCCATAATAAAATAATATTAAATATTAACAAAGGAACAACTTATTTTTTAGATACTTTATTTTTTATTTTAAAAGGAATTCCTGTAGCTGCCCAAGCAATGCTTGTTTTTTATGGTATTGGTTATCTTTGCAAAGATCTTTTTGAAATTAAACGTTTGTATGCAGGTCTTTTTGTTTTAGTACTTAATTCTTTAGCAAACATTACTGTAATTTTAATGCAAAATATTAAATTCTTAAATAAAGGACAAATTGAAGCCGCTCATTCTTTAGGGATGAACCAAAAGCAAGTTTTTTTCTCTATTATCTTCCCCCAAGCTTTAAAAAGATCAGTTCCTTTTATTATCCAACAATTCATCACAAACATTAAGGATAGTTCTTTTTTTGCCATTATAGGAATTGCCGAACTTTCTTGGCAAGCACAAAGCAATATGGGCTCTACCTTTAATCCGATTCTACCTTTTGTTACAATATCTTGTTTTTACTTAATCATTATCAGCATTACTAATTTATTAAACAAAATATTTACTAAAAATATCCTTCATAAATAAATAATTTTTCAAAGTTTTAACACAGAAACCTGATAAAAGGCCATTAGCTAATGTGGTCTTTTTTGGGTGGCGGGAATGTAAATATTATTTTGGTTTATGATTTTGAGGAAAAAAAACAAAAATCAAAATAAAAATGATATAATATATAAGTATGATGTTTTTATCATTTAAAACAAAAAGCTGATGTGGCGGAATGGTAGACGCACTTGACTCAAAATTAAGCGAGCAATACTCATGTCGGTTCGAGTCCGACCATCAGTACCATTAATTTATTTTTATTTATAATTGCATCTATGAAAAGAAATAACAAATAAAAAATTGCATGAATTTCATGTGTTTTTTTATTTGTTTTATTTTTTAAAAAATGATTTGAAACAACAATTTTGATTTCTTGCCTCTTTCTTGCCTCTTTTCCCAATCAACTATTAGGTGGTATTTATTGTGTCTACTCATTCATTTAAACAATTTATCGAACAAAAAGGTTTTTGCAAAAAATATTTTCAAAATCCTCAAGTAAAAAAAATATCAGTTTGCCAAAAAAGCCTAAAATGGGTTTTACAAATCACATTTAAACATTTACCTTTAGTTTGTGATTTAGCATTTTTTTTAGAACAATTACTCCAAGAATTAACTATTTTATGGAAAAACCAAGCGCAAACCAAGCCTAATTTGCCCCAAATTGAATACCACATCGATTTTGAAAATTGGGATTATCTAGAATCTTTGGCAGAAAGTTATTTTAATTATATTATAACCCAAGCCAGTTTAATAAAAAAATATCATGATTTAGATTATTTTGCAATTCAAAATCACCAAGTAAATTTTCAAAACGGCAAATTTATCATTTTTGTAAATCCTAATGCATTTAAATGTTTAAATAAAAAAATGGGGATTCTTCAAGATTTTTTTTCTAAATTTTATGGTTTTAAAAATGAATTTATCTTATCAACAGATAGAAAAATTTATATCAATAGAAAAAAATCCACAAATATTGAAATCGAAGAATTGCAACAAAATCCGAATAATCAAACCAACTCCAACGAACAAAATCAAGAAAAAAATCCAAATAACAAATCAAATCCAACTTCTCAAACCGATCAAACAAAACAAGCAAAAACAACACCCCAAACAAAAGCATATAATCATAATAAAGGAGCTTATAATAGCAATTCTCAAATGACAACTAAAGATACAAAAATAAAAGATCTTCCTAAAAATAAACAAGAGCTGGAAGAATTCAACCGTCAAAATCCCAATACTTATGTAATTGTTGAAGGTTTTTTGGCTCATCCTATCAAAGAAGCTAATTTTCAGTATTCTTATTTAAAATTTGTTATAGAAGAAAACGACAATGATTTTTCTATCGAAAATAAAGATGCTATTTTGATTCAAAAAAAAGTGTCCAAAGATGAAAAAGAACAATTTTTAAAATCCAATTACCAAACTGGACAATTATTTAGAATCACAGCTCGAATTAATTATAGTGCTTGGGACGATGTTCATTTAATGATGACACAATACGAAACCCTAGAATCAGATTCAATTTCGACTTCATTAATCCGCCAAGACTTCGGTTTTCAAGGCAAAAAAAGAATTGAATTTCACACTCACACTAAAATGTCTAATTTAGACGCCATTAACAGTTCCAAAGAATATTTACAAATAGCAGAATCATGGGGACACGAAGCGATTGCTTTTACGGATCATGACGGCATTTATGCTTACCCTGAAATTAACGAACATGCCAAAAATAAAAAAATTAAACCTATTTATGGAGTGGAAGTTGATTTTATTGAAGAAAAACCTATTTATATCACCAATCAAAAAGAAGATAATTTAGAAAAGGATTTTGTTTTAAAAGAAGCTACTTATGTGGTTTTTGACTTGGAAACTACTGGATTATCTAATGTTCGTGACAAAATTATTGAAATCGCTGGAGTAAAAATTAAAAACGGAAACAAAATAGGCGAGTTTCGAAAATTTATCGACCCGCAACAAAAATTAACCAAAACTATCACCGATATTACCAATATTACGGATGAAATGCTTCAAGGACAACAAACAATTGACCAAGTTTTACCACAATTTTTAGCTTTTGCCAAAGACTGTGTTTTAGTGGCTCACAACGCTTCTTTTGATATTAATTTTTTAAAAGAAAAAGCAAAAGAACTCAAAATATCTTTGGAACCAAAACCCATTATTGATACCATGGCATTGTCTCAACGTTATTTCAGTAATCTTTTAAAATATTTTTCTTTAAAAAGATTGGCAACTTTTTTCAAAGTCAAATTAGAAGACCATCACCGTGCACTTGCGGATGCCACTGCCACAGCAGAAGTTTTTATCAAAATGATTGATCAATTGGCAGATCCAACCAAAGATCCCAAAGACGAACAAGTAATTACTTTTTTTGACTTACAAGAAAAAATCGATCCCAAATACGAAAGACCTTATCACATCAATATTTTAGTGGCTAATCAAACCGGTTATCGCAATCTTTTTGAACTTTTAAGCAACGCTTTAACTAAGGATTTTAACAAAAGCCCTCGTGTTTTAAAATCTAATTTAGCTAATTTAAGACAAGGTCTTTTAGTGGGTAGTGGTTGCATGAATAGCAATATTTTTGAAATAGCTCTCAATCAAAACATTTCCAAATTGAAAAAAGCTATTTCTTTTTACGATTACATCGAAGTGCAACCTCCCCAAGCTTATAAACATTTAATTCATGATTTAGGCAAAAACGGGCTTCAAATCATTGAAACTACTCTCAAAACCATCATAAAAGAATCCCAAAAACAAACAAAAATAGTAATTGCCACTGGGGACGTTCATTATATTCATCCTTGGGAAAAAGATTATCGCGAAATTTATATTAGTGCCAAAATGGTAGGAGGCGGCTTACACAAATTATCTAGATACGAAAATAAAAACTTACCAGAAAATCACCTTTTGACCACCCAAGAAATGATAGATGCATTTGCCTTTTTACAAGATGAAAAATTAATTTATGAAATTGTAATTGAAAATACTCATTTGCTTAATTCCAAAATTGAAAAAATCAAAGCTTTTTCTTCGGAACTATTTTCTTTCAAAGACGACGCTTTCAAAGCCAACTTAAAAATACCAAGCATCAAAGAAGAAATTAAGCGTTTGGTTGATACAAAAGTTAAACAAATGTACGGCGCAACTCCCCACCCTTTAATTAAAGAAAGATTGGATCAAGAGTTAAAAAGTATTATCGGAGAGACAAAAAACGAAAAATCTAATCAAAATATTGCTCCTGTTTATTATTTATCACATTTATTAGTTAAAAATTCTTTGGAAAAAGGTTATTTAGTAGGCTCACGTGGTTCGATTGGTTCTTCTTTAGTAGCAACTATGTTAGAAATTACCGAAGTAAATCCGTTAAAACCACATTATTATTGTCCACAATGCAACTACACTATTGTCCAATTAAAACCACAAGAAAAAGAACAACATTACAACTCAGAAGAAGAAAAATACCACAACGAACTTGATAAGGTTTTTTCGGGATACGATTTGCCAAACATGCCTTGTCCCAAATGCGACACTCAGTTCAAAAAAGACGGTCATGACATTCCTTTTGAAACTTTTCTAGGCTTTGAAGGCAACAAAACTCCTGATATTGATCTAAATTTTGCAGGTGATTACCAAAGCCAAGCCCACAATTACATTAAAGAATTATTAGGAGAAAAACACGCTTTTAGAGCAGGAACCATCCAGACTGTTGCCCAAAGAAACGCTTATGGCTATACGATGGGTTTTGTAGAAGAAAAACAAAAACAATGGCGCAAACAAAAAGTAGCCCAAATTGCCAACAAAATCGAAGGAGTTAAACGTTCTAATGGCCAGCATCCAGGAGGAATTGTTGTTGTGCCGCCCGATCGCAGTATTTATGAAGTAACTCCTGTCCAATATCCAGCTAATGACACCAATTGGAAAACCACTCATTTTGATTATCATTCCTTTGAGCAAAATCTTTTTAAATTAGACATTTTAGGACATGATGATCCTATGATGATTAAATTTTTGATGGATTATGTTAAAGAAAATCGAAGAATTTTCCCTTTCACAAGAGCCCAAGATATTCCTGTAGATGATCCCGAAGTTTATAAATTGTTTTCCAACGAATTCAAAATTGATTCTTCTGTAAATCCAGGAAATAAAATCACTATTGATTCTTTGGGTATTCCTGAATTTGGAACTATTTTTGTCAAACAAATGTTAAAAGATTTAATAACCACTAAACAAAATTCACAAAAACAAGCAATTAAAATTAATTTTGCTGCTTTAGTAAAAATCTCAGGACTTTCACATGGAACTGATGTTTGGAACCAAAACGCCAGAGATGCTATCAATAAAACAGGCGAATTTGAAAAATACAAAAATAAAACAATTTCTTTTGATGATATAATTGGTTGTCGTGATGATATTATGTTACAACTACAAGAAAAAGGGCTTAATCCTTTAAAAGCTTTTGATATTATGGAATTTATCCGTAAAGGCAAACCCCAAGATGATTTTCAAACATGGAACAAATACAAACAAGAAATGAAAGACAAAGTAGAAGCTTGGTATATTGATTCTGCTGCTAAAATTAAATATTTATTCCCTAAAGCGCACGCCACTGCTTATGTTATTATGGCTTTGAGGATTGCGTGGTTTAAAATGCATGCACCATTAGCTTTTTATAGTGGTTATTTTTCTAAAAGAACAGAACAATTCGACCACCAAACCATGATTAGTAACGATATAAAAATTATTAAAGAAAAATTAAATAAGCTTGCAGAATTGAAAAAAAGTAAAAAAATCAAAACCAAAGAAGATGCTTTAATCAATACTTTAAAAATTGCCGAAGAAATGGTACATCGTGGTTTTAAATTTTTAACTGTTGATTTTAATAAATCAGATGTTAGTGTTTTAAAAATAGAAGATGGTGGTTTTTTAAGGATGCCACTGCTTTCGATTAATGGTCTAGGTTTGATTGCTGCTAATAAAATTGTAGAGGCGCGCCAAGAAAAACCATTTACTAAAGCTGATTTTGCCACTCGTTCTAAAATTAATAAAACCATTTTAGCCAAAGCAAAACAAGAAAACCTTTTAGATTCTTTAGAAGATGAATGAAATTAAAAAAAACAAATAATAAATAAGTTTGGTTAAATCCACAAAAATATTAAAGATGATTTTGCTATAATAAATCATTTTGCAAAAAATAAAAAAGGAGGTGATAAAATTGATATCAAATAAAAGATTAGTGTCAGGGATCAAACCAACGGGTGATCTTACTTTAGGAAATTATATTGGGGTTTTAAAACCTTTGCTATATTTACAACAAAACTTAAAAAATTTTGATTTTTATCTTTTTATAGCTGACTTGCACGCCCTTACTTTTTATCAAGAACCCCAAACACTAAAACAACAAATCAAAAAAATAGCAGCTCTTTATTTGGCATCAGGGCTTGATCCTGAAAAAATAAATTTGTTTGTTCAATCTGAAGTAACACAACATACTTATTTGGGTTATCTCTTGGAATGCAATTCTTATTTTTCTGAACTACAAAGAATGATTCAATATAAGGAAAAAAGCAAAATTAATGCAGAAGGAATAAGGACTTCTTTATTTACTTACCCCACATTGATGGCAGCTGATATTTTGATGTATGATGCAAATTTAGTGCCTATTGGCAAAGATCAAAAACAACATTTAGAATTAACTAAAAACTTGGCTACAAGATTTAACAATTTATATGGTAATACTTTTGTTATTCCGGAACCTTTTTTTAATCCTTTGGGTTCGAAAATAAAATCTTTGCAAAACCCTTTGAAAAAAATGAGTAAAAGTGATACGGAAAGTCCTAAAAGCTATATTTTACTTTTGGATGATCCTCAAATAATTAAAAGTAAAATTGCCCAAACTGTTACAGATTCCCAAAAAATAATTAAATATGATCCAGAAAATAAACCTGGAATTTCTAATCTTTTAACCATTTATGCTTCTTTAAAGCAAATTAGTATTTTTGAAAGTGAAAAACTTTTTCAAAAAAGTAATTATAAAGAGTTAAAAAATAAAGTCGTTGAAGAAATAATTAATTTTGTTGTACCTTTGCAACAAAAATTTTATCAATTAATTAATAGTGCAAAATTGGATGATATTTTAAATAAAGGAGCTCAAAAAGCTTCCTTGATTGCAGAGAAAAAAATTCAACAGGTACGAAAAAAATTAGGTATTTCAAGATTTTGATGTATAATATTTATAAATAAAAAAGACAACCTTTTTAGGGTTGTCTTTTTTATTTAATAACTTTTTTTATTTTGTGCTTTAATTACTTGTTGTAAAGCTTTCCAAGGAAGACTTATACAAGCGACTCTTCCAGGAAAATTAATAAAATGTTTAAATAATAGTAATTCTTTGTCAAGTTGAGTTTCATCATATATTTGATTATTAATCATAACTAAAAAATGATTTATTTTTTCTAATGTTTGTGGAATTTCTAGATTCTTAAGATGTATAGACATCAAACTTGCTGAAGCGCGACAAATAGCACAAGCTTGAGTTTCGTATTTAATATCTATTAATTTTTGATTTGAGATTTTGATTTGTAATGAAATAGAATCACCACAAGAAATATTTTTATTAGTTATGTTTATAAAATCAGGGTCTTGGGAAAGTCCCCAATTTTGAGGTTCTTGATAATGTTTAATGATTAAATCACGATATAATTTATTTATTTCTAACATTTTAATGCCTTGAGTTATTTATTAAATTTGGAGAAAAAAGTTTGCGTTTTTTTTAAGTTTTTAATTAAAATATCAACGTCTTCTTGATTGTTGTGAATACCTATAGAAACTCTAATTATACTTGTTTGTTTTAGTTTTTGAGTAGCTAAAAAAGCACAACATCTACCAGTTCTTACATAAATATTTTCCTGAGCTAAAAAAGCTTCTGCATCATGGGCATGAATTTGATTAAAGTTAAAAGTAATGATATTAGAAAAAGCTTGAGGATTATAAATTGTGATTTTAGGAATTTGTTTTAATTCTTTCATTATATTTTGATAAATCTTTTTTTCATGTTTTTGGATGTTTTCAAAACCAATTTCTTCCACAAATTCCAAAGCTTTTTTAAAAGCAAGAATTCCTGAAATATTAGGAGTCCCTGATTCAAATTTATTAGGACCTTCGTTGAGTAAAAAATGTTTTAAAGAAAATTCTTTAATGGAAGTTCCTCCAAATGAAGGAGGTTGTAATTGTTCTAATAAATGATTTTTGCCAAACAAAATCCCTATTCCAAAAGGACCGTATAATTTGTGGGATGAAAATGCTAAAAAATCTACATCTAAAAATTTAACATCTATGGGTAGGTGACTTGATGATTGGGCAGAATCTAAAATAACTAAAGCGTTTTTTTTGTGAGCTAAAGTTGTTATTTCTTTAATGGGAGTTTTGTACCCTAGTAAATTAGAAACATGAGTTAAAACAACTATTTTAGTTTTGTTTGTTAAAACCTTAGCAAAATTTTCTACAGTTATTTGATTCTGTTCGTTTAGGGGAACAAAAATTAATTTTGCTTTTTTTAGTTTGGCTTGTTTAAACCAAGGAAACACGGAAGAATTATGTTCTAATTCTGATGTAATAATTTCGTCACCTTCTTGAAGGGTTTCTCCTAAGCTTTGAGCTAATATATTTAAAGAATCAGTAGTTCCTTTAGTAAAAATAATTTCTTCTGGTTTGGAATTAATAAAATTAGCTGTTTTAATTCTTGTTTCGTTCATTAGTAAAGTGTTTTGATGAGACAAAACGCCAAAAGATTTGGTATTGAGTCCATTTGTGTTATAAAATCTAGTCAATTCATCTATTACTTTTTGAGGTTTTAAAGAAGTAGCAGCATTATCAAAGTAAACAATCTTGGGGTTGGTTTTGAAAATTGGGAAAAGACAGCGAAAAGGATTATTTTGCATTTTGGAAACCTCTTAATTTGTTAAGACATATTTTTTCATAAATGAATTAATAAAATAAATAAAAATTTATTAATAATTAAAAGACTATTAAAGCGTTGTTTTTTTTGCCTTTTTTCAAAAGGACATATTTATCAAATAAACTGTTTTTTTTGGTTATTGCAAAATCAAGGGATTTGATTTTTTGATTAAATAATTTAATAGTGTTGTCTTTGATAAATTCACGAGCTTCACTTTTAGAAGTTGCCAGTTTTGTTTGAACTAAAGCATCAACTAATAAAATATCTTCTTTTGTGGAATGACAAAACAAAGTTTTTTGCAATAAAATAAAATCTTTTTCTTGGAAAGATTCTTTTTTAGCATTAGAAAATAAAATTTGGTTAGTTTTTATACATTCTTGCAAAATATCTGAGGAATGAATTAAAGTAATAATGTTTTGGGTAAGAGTTTTTTGAGCTAATCTTTGTTGGGGGTTTTCCAAGGTGTTTTTTTCTAATTCCAAAATTTCTTGCTTGGGGATTAAAGTAAGCATTTTTAGATAATTGATTACTTCTTTATCAGAAACATTTAAAAAATATTGATAAATTTCATAAGGGGAAGTCATTGAAGGATTTACCCATAAAACCCCTTTTTCGCTTTTGCCAAATTTCGTTCCATCTGAATTTAACAAAAGAGGAGTGCTAATTCCTAGGGCATTGGGTTTTTTTTCTAATTTTCTGATGAGTTCTAGTCCGCTTGTGATATTTCCCCACTGATCAGAACCGCCTAATTGTAATCTAAC
This sequence comes from Rice orange leaf phytoplasma, assembly GCF_001866375.1. Lineage (NCBI taxonomy): Bacteria > Bacillati > Mycoplasmatota > Mollicutes > Acholeplasmatales > Acholeplasmataceae > Candidatus Phytoplasma > Rice orange leaf phytoplasma. The sequence goes on from NZ_MIEP01000005.1 coordinate 64,017, forward strand.
TTTATGATTTTTGTATAAATGATGAAAATCTAAAGATTGTAAAATCATATAAGAAAATTCAGTAAAAGAGATGCCAGAAGCAAGTCTTTTGGCTACTGCGTGTTTGGAAAGCATATAGTTAATGTTAAAAAGTTTTCCGTAGTTTCTGAGGAAAGAAATTATATCTATTTGAGAAAGCCATTGATAATTATTAACAAATTCTACTTGTTTGTTTAACAATATGTTTTTAAGTTGACATTCAATACTTTTAGCATTTTGCAATGAATTTTCTAAAGATAATAATTTTCTTTCTTCAGTTTCTTTGGGATCTCCTATTAAACCTGTAGCTCCACCTACTAAAATAACAGGTAGATGTCCTTGTCTTTGCATTAATAAAATCATTGTTATTTGAACTAAATGACCCACTGTTAAAGAATGAGAAGTAGGATCAAACCCACAGTAAAACTTAACTTGGTTGTTGTCTAATAATTCTTTAACTTGTGTTTCGTTACTACAATCTTTAATTAAATTGCGCCATTTTAATTCTTCATAAAAAGACATTTTGGGCTCCTATTTTATTTTTAGAAATAATTTTCTTGGTTTTGAGAAAAATCATTAAAATAGGGTTGTTTTTAATAATTTTCTAAATTTTGTTTATTAAAAAAAGGGGGAAAAATATATTTAAAAAATGTTATTAAAAGTTTTTTATTATAAAAAAATGTATTTCTTTAAACAAAAAAACAATTTATCTTTGTTCTTTAATACGAGAAGCTTTAGAAGAAAGGTTGCGAACATAATGCAATTTGGCGCGACGAACAATACCACGACGAACTACTTCTATTTTCTCGTTAGTAGGGGAATGTACTGGGAAAGTTAATTCAATTCCTACACCAGCAAATATTTTTCTTACAGTAAAAGTTTCTGTAACTAATCTTCCTTGGCGTTTAATAACTAAACCTTCAAAAATTTGAACCCTTTTGCGGTTTCCTTCATCAATTTTGATAAATACTTTAACTGTATCACCAGGTTTGAAAAAAGGGACATCTTTAAGTTGGTGCTGGTTAACTGATTCTATTAAATTTTGTCCTTTTAATTGAGACATAATTTTGCTCCTTTGTTGAATTCAAATAAATAATTCTTGAATTATTTTTGTAATTCTTGTTTAATTTCTGTTAAAAGTTTGGTTTGTTCTAAAGTTAATTTTTTATTTTCCAAAAGATCAGGTCTTTTTTGTAAAGTTGCCTTCAAGCTTTCTTTTTGGCGCCAACATCTTATTTTGGCATGGTTTCCAGATAACAAAACAGCAGGCACTTCGTGATTCAAATAACTTTGCGGGCGGGTGTATTGAGGATATTTAAGCAAACCTTGTTGATGGGAATCTTCAAGATAAGATTGTTCTTTGATAACTTCTGGAAGCAGTCTTGTAATTGCATCAACCAAAACAGTAGCAGCGATTTCTCCTCCTGTCAAAACATAATCACCTATGGAAATTTCTGCATCAATATATTGCAATATTCTTGCATCAACCCCTTCATAATTACCGCATAAAATAATTAAATGAGTTTCTTTTTGAGCAAAATTAGTGGCATGTATTTGATTAAAAATTTGTCCTTGAGGAGATAATAAAATAACTTTGCTTTGGGGAGTTTTTATTTTTTGTAGACAATCAAAAAAAGGAGGGAAAGAAAGCAACATTCCAACTCCTCCTCCATAAACACTATCATCTACTTGATTATGTTTATTTTTGCTATAAGTTCTTAAATCATGAAGTTTTATTTGAACTTTTTTTTGTTCTAAAGCTCTTTTAATAATGGAAGTTTCACAAAAACTTTTAAAAAAAAGCGGAAAAATAGTGATAATTTCAATAATCATAAAATTTAGTTTTTAACCGTTAAAGGCGCTTTCATTTATTTTTGAAATTGAGAAAAAAATTATTTTTCAACTTTAGTGTTAGTTTTTGCAACAAATTTACTTTTTTTAAATACTTTTTTGACTGTTTTAGTTGGTTGAGCGCCATTGGATAACCATTTTTGTACTTTGTTGTGGTCTAATTCAACAATATCTAAAATAGTGTCATAAGTTCCTAAAATTTCTAAAAATTTACCATCTCTAGCATTTTTAGATTCGCTTGCAACTACTCTGTAAAAAGGTCTTTTATGCACTCCGAAACGTTGTAAACGCATTTTTATTGCCATAATAAAACCCACTTTCTATTTTTTTATTAATCGTTTAATCGCAAATTAAAAAGTTCATCCTAAATATTATCACATAAAATAACTGAATTGTCAAGTGTTTTTGATAAAAAAGATGAGAAAAATGTTTTTTTGATGAATTCTTAAAAAATAAAATCTTTTGAAGATTTTAATTAAGGTGAAAGACATTTCAGTACATTAAAAATGTTTAAAATCAACAACAATAAATAATAAAGGGAGTGATTTTAATGAAAAATAGTGTGCTTTGTTGTTTTCAAAAAAATAAAATATTAAAATTGTTCTAAGACAAGACAAAAAGAAAACCCAAAACAAATACTTTGGGAAATTATTTATTCTTTGAAATGCATTTTTATCTTGGCTTTTCCTATAATTATTTTTTTTATATTGGTTATTGATTAAAAAAAAATTAACTTTGTATTTTTATTTTTTATTCATGAGGAGAACTAATAGGTATTTTGGTTAAATATCCATTGATAAATGCGTCGATGTTTCCATCCATTACTTGTTCTAATTGAAAAATTTCTTGATTAGTGCGGTGATCTTTAACCATTTTGTAAGGATGAAAAACATAGCTTCTAATTTGAGAACCCCAACCATTTTCTTTTTGGTCGCTTTGAAATTTTTTAGCATTTTCTTCTTTTTGTTGTTTTGATGCTAATTGAAATAACTTGGTTTTTAGCATTTGCAAAGCTTTTTCTTTGTTTTTGATCTGACTACGTTCATTTTGACAACCCACTACTAATCCTGTTGGCAAATGAGTTATTCTTACTGCTGAATCAGTAGTATTTACGTGTTGCCCGCCTGCACCACTACTTCTAAAAACATCGATTTTAAGATCTTCTGTTTTTAAATTAATTTTGATTTCTTCATTAATTTCTGGCAAAACATCGCAAGCTACAAAAGAAGTATGTCTTTTGGAATTAGCATCAAAAGGAGAAATTCTTACCAAACGATGAACTCCTTTTTCCGCTTTTAGATAACCATAAGCATAAGTTCCTTTAATTAATAAGGTAGCTGATTTGATTCCTGCTCCTTCACCTAGTTGATAATCAAGAATTTCGGTTTTAAAATTCTTTTTTTGAGCATATTTTTGATACATACGGAAAAGCATTTCGCACCAATCTTGCGATTCAGTACCTCCTGCTCCTGGATGTAATAATAAAATAGCATTGTTAATATCATAAGGTTGATTCAAAAAAAATTTAATTTTGAAATCAAAAACGGCTTTAGTAAGGTTTTTTAATTCTTCTTCTAATAAAGCAGAAGTTTCATTTGGGCTTTCATTTAAATTAAATAAAGTTTCTAGATCCAAATAATTTTGTTCTAAAGTTTCTAAAGTAGTTTTTTTGTCTTGCAAGTCGTTGAATTGTTGGCTTATTGTAACAGCTTTTTGGGGGTCTTGCCAAAAATCTTCTTTTTGCATGGCGCAATTTAATTTTTCAATTGTTTGATTGGTTTTTTTAAAATCAAGGGCTTGTTTTAAATCTTGAAGGTTTTGATGCAAGTTTTGTAAAATTTGATTAATTTCGTATTTTTCCACAAATTAATTCCAAGGTTTTTTAGAAGTTCTTACTTTTCTAGTTCTTCTTTTTTTAGAAGATTCATCATCGCTTGAATCATTGTTTAAAAAAACTTTTTGTTTGGGAGGCGTTTGAAAAATATCTGCGAAAGAAAACTTTAAAATAGTAGCAGTAATGTCGTTTGCAATTTTTGCAATCATGTTATTGAATAAAACTTGTCCTTCTTTTTGATATTCAATAAAAGAATCTTGTTGTCCGTAACTTACAAATCCAATTCCTTGTCTTAAAGAACTCATGTCATTGATGTGACGTTGGTAGTAATTATCAATTATTTTTAATGTAATCCATTTAAGACCTTTTGCAAAATATTGAGCTTTATCAGGGTCTTTTTCAAAAAAATCTTTTTGAGATTGTAAAGTGGCTTTTACTTTTTGCAATAAATGTTGTTGAAAAGAATCAAGGGAGTTTGTTTTAGGATTGTTGCATAATTCTTGTACTTCTTCTAAATCAAAGGTTTGTTTAGGGAAAAATTTATTTTCTAAAAAAGTAATTAAAGTTTGGGTTTGACATTGGGTAGGGTTGTTAGTAAAATGTGACAAAATAGCTTTATTAAGGGTCTTTTGCATTAAATCTTGAACGATTTGTTCTACTCTATTGCTAACTAGAATTTCTTTTCTTTGGTTATAGATAATTTCTCTTTGAATACGTAAAATATCATCATATTTTAAGAGGTATTTACGATAGTCAAAATTGGAAGATTCTACTTTTTTTTGTATTTTGGTAAAAAATTTAGTCACCATTTTAGATGAAGTTTTAGTTTCGGAATCGCTTATTTTTTGGAGCAAAGAAATAATTTTTTCTATTCTAGTGCCACCAAATCTTTGGGCAAGTTCATCTTCGCTAGAAATAAAAAAACGTGAATAACCAGGGTCGCCTTGACGTCCAGCACGTCCTCTTAATTGGTTATCAATTCTTCGTGATTCGTGTCTTTCAGTACCTAAAACAGCAAGTCCGCCTAATTCTTTAACCCCTTCGCCTAAACGAATATCAGTTCCACGTCCTGCCATATTAGTAGCAATAGTAACTGCATTTTTAAGTCCTGCCTTAGCAATGATGTCTGCTTCTTTAGAGTGGTTTTTGGCATTTAGAATTTCGTGTTTAATGGAATGTTTTTTTAATTTTTTAGAAATAATTTCAGAAACTTCTACTGTAGTTGTCCCAATTAAAATGGGTTGTCTTTTTTTGTGGCGAGAAGTTATTTCTTCAATTAAAGCGTCGTATTTTTCTTTTAAAGAAACAAAAATAAAATCGGGCTCGTCAATTCTTATCATAGGAACATTGGTAGGAATTTCGATAACTTCCATGTTATAAATGTCTCTAAATTCATCTTCTTCGGTTTTGGCAGTTCCTGTCATCCCTGATAATTTGTGATAAAGACGGAAAAAATTTTGATAAGTAATAGTAGCTCCAATGGAAGTTTCTTCTTTAATTAATACTCCTTCTTTGGCTTCTAATGCTTGGTGAAGACCGTCGCTAAATTGGCGTCCTGGCAAAGCACGTCCAGTAAATTGATCAATAATTAGAACTTGTCCATCTTTGTAATCAACTAAGTAATCTTTGTCTTTGTGCATCGTAAAAGCTGCTTTAAGGGCGTTTTTTACATGTTGGAGCAAAGAGGCGTGTTCTACTTTGTATAAATTATCAATTTGGAAAAAGTTTTCAGCTTTGGTAATTCCTTCTTCGGTAAGTTCAATTGTTTTAGTTTCTAATTCAATAAGATAATGGCTATTTTTAAGGGTGCGAACAAAACGTTGTGCTTCTTTGTATAAATTCTTAGTTTCTTTGACACTTTGGGAAATAATTAAAGGCGTTCTTGCCTCATCAATTAAAATAGAGTCTACTTCATCAACAATAGCATAACTGTAAGGGCGTTTCATTACCAAATTGGAAGCTTCAATTTCCATGTTGTCTCTTAAATAATCAAACCCTAATTCACTGTTAGTAGTGTAGAGAATATCACATAAATAGGCTTGTTGTTTTTGTGCGTGGTCTTTGTCTTTGGTATTAAGTCCTACTGTCATTCCCAAAAAGCGAAAAACATCACCGATACTACCTTCAAATTCTCTTTTAGCTAGGTATTCATTGACTGTAACAATGTGAACAGGGTTACCACTTAAAGCGTTAAGATAAGCAGGCATGATGGCAGTAAGGGTTTTTCCTTCACCAGTTTTCATCTCAGAAATATTTCCTTGATGCAAAATTACAGCGCCCAAAATTTGAACATAATAAGGAGTAAGTCCTGTTACTCTTTTGGTAGCTTCTTTGGCAAGAGCATAGGCTTCGGGTAGCAGTTGGTTAAGGGTTTTTCCTTCTTGAAAGAGTTTTTTTAATTCTGCGGTTTTTGTGGCAAAATCTTTGTCATCTAATAAAGCCATTTGGGCTTCTAAATTTTGTACTTTATTAGCTGTGGTTCTAGCTTTTCTTAAAGCTTTTTTGGAAGAATTAAATATTTTTTTTAAAAAATTTAACATAATTGTTTTAATCCTTTATATTTTTTAGTTTTTGAATTTGTAATTGCGGTTTGTTGGTTCATATTTCAATAATTCTTACTTTGGTTCAATATTAAAAAATGAAAATAAAATGAAGTGAGGTGAAAGTGCAATGAAAATAAAATAATGTTAATTTTTATCAAAAACCTGAGTGAAAAAACAAAAATTAACAATTTTAGGGTGGAAACCAAAGTAATTGGAGGGGAAAATGAAAATAATTGGGGTGGTATTTTGGGTAGCAAAAGCCCTTATTTGCAATCCCATTATTATTTATTTTAACATATATTTAGTGGTTTGTTGACATCATTTAATTATTTTTTGCTGTTTGTGGCTTTATTTGCGGATTTGGTGGTGGTGAAAAAAAGCAAAAAGCGCGCGAGGAAAAAATGAAAAAAAGACTACCGCCATTAGATAATCTTTTTTTAGTTAAAACAATTTATTTTGTGGTTTTAAAAATTGCTTTAAAAATTTGAACAATAAATGCGACCTAGAGAATTTTTTAATAATTTGGATTAATAATTATTTCAATTTATAATTATTTTGAATGTAATAATTTGGAATATATTTTAATTTTTTTCTTAGCAAAGACATTTTGCCTGACAAAATTTAGTTTTGTATGTTTGAGGTTGTGTTTGGTTTTTGTGTTGTAAAAAATCTTTTAAAAAGGTTTTGTCAATTTCCATCATAGCATCCATTGGCAAAGAGGCCTCATCAAACCATTTTAGTTCAGCAACTTCATCATCTTGTGGGCTTAATTTTCCTTGTGTTTTAGTTACTACAAAAGCCATAACAACTGGATAGACAACATCTCCGTTAGGATAATTGATAACAAAATGTTTTCCACAATAGGTACGAAAGGGATGAATTTCTAAAGCTTTAAGACCTGTTTCTTCTTCTAGTTCTCTTACGCAAACATCAGCTCCAGTTTCTCCTAATTCCATTGCTCCACCATGAAGTCCCCAAACATTAAAATCTTTGCGGAATTGCAATAAATATTTATTATTTTCATAAACAATAACGGAAGCCCCAGGAGAAAATAAAGGGTCTTTCCCAATTTTTTGGCGCAATTTGTTGATATAGTTGCTCATTTAAAAAACCTTTTTCCATTCTTTCTTTTTTAATTTATTTTTTTAATTTTAGCTTTTTTAATTTTAATATTGTTAATATTGTCAAAAAGTTATTTTTGAATTAAGAAATAAATATTTTTGGTAAAATTAGTAAAAAGTGTAGATAGCATAGATAGCAAATAAATGAAAATGCAAATAATAATTTTTTTGTAAAAAATATTTCAAATTATTATTTGATTTATTATAAATAGTTGTTTAATTTATGGCTAAAATTTTGCTAATATTTTTCCTCCTAATATTTTTTTGGATAACTTTTATTTCTGTATTTGTTGGATGGCACAATTTATGGCTTTAATTTTTTTATTTTTTAAAGCAAACTTTACAAATGAAAGTAAACTTTAAAATTAAAAGCTTAGTGAAATAGGGCTTTAACAACCAAAATAAAAAATGACAAAACTAAAAAAAATTATACTTACTATTTTATTTTAGCATTTTTTTTAATATTATGTTATTTTTTGCTAACTTTTTTTATTTTTTTGTTGTTTTGTAATTTGAAAAAGGCAATTTTTAGTAATTTGTTAATTTGAGCTACTAAAAATACTTGATTATTCAAAAATATTTACTTTTATATTATTTGTAAAAAGTGCAAAAATATTATAATAACTCAAAAAGGAAGCCCTTCAACAAAAGGGCTTTTTTATTTCAAACATTTTATTATTAGAAAATTATAAATCTTATTTATTGTAACTTTTTTAAAGGATATTTTTTAGTAATTTCATCTAAATCTTTTTGAGATAAAGTTTTTTAATTAATAATTTACGGGATATTTCATCTAAGGCATCTTTATTATTTTGTAATAAATGTTCTGTTTTTTGTAAAAAGTCATTAAAATCTTTTTGAGGATAAGGAGAGAATTTATTTAAGTTATGTTTAGCACTATTATGGTCAGAACCAGAGCCTTTTCCTACTTGTAAACGTTTCATTTGATGGTTTTTGGCTAAAATATTTTCAGCAGCAGTTCCTCCAAAATTAAGGAGTGTTTCTGTTTTGGGATCAGATTTTAAAACTTTGCAAGAAGTATGTCCCAAGGTTCTTTGAGTACGTTTAATTGTAACGTAAGGAACTTGAAAATTTTCAGGATATAAAAGAGCTATAAGAGTATGTCCTGTTTCATGATAACTTGTTATTTCTTCTTCTTCTAATTGTTTTTCTTTTAAAAAATAACCCCATAGATCATATTTCAAAAAGTTTTTAATTTTAGTGTGATTACCAAGATAAATAACAGTTATAAATAAAACATTAGTTCCAATTAAACCCCAAAGCCAAATATGGATTAATTGATTTGACAACTTATTATCTAATTTTTGATAATCATTGGTTTTATTCATAACGATAACCTCCCCTCTGATTTAGCCAATCATTTATTTGTCTTCTGACTTGTTCTGTGTGTTCAAAATTTTGAAAAGAATTATTAACCCAATTAAAAGTTTTATTATGTGCTTGAAGTGATTCAAAAGAAAGTGTTACTAATAAATTTAATAATTTAGTTGCATATGTTTGAATTATGTCTTTTAAACCTTGTTTTAGTCTTTCTAGTTGAATGTTTAGTTCGTTGAGATGAATTTCATAAGATGCTAAAATTTGTTCTAGATTAGGGTATAATTCAGGATTATTGAAAATTGGAGGAAATTCTTGTCCTTGGGGTTCTAAAATTAAGGGTTCTGGAAATGTTTCTTTTGTTTCTTGTGTTTGTTGTATTGCATTTCTTATTTTTTCTTGTTCTTGTTGTTTGGCTTGTTTTTTTGTTGAACTGATGTTTGCTCTGCTGAAATTTCACGTTCTTTGTTGTTTTGTGCTCTTTGATTTTGGTTTATTGATTCTATATTTTGATTATTTAATTGTAAAATATCTTTTTCTGTTTGAGTTTGTTTTTTCACATTAGGAAATAAAGCTTCCAAAAGACTCATAATTTCATCATGTCTACTTTTAAAATTAATATAATGATGTTCTAAGTCATTTTTTAATGTAGTTTGATCTTCTTTACTTTTGTGGGCTTTCTGAGATAAGTTAGTGTTTAGATTTTGCATAACATTATTAAGCCAAGTGCTTTGGCCTTTAAAAAGATTTTTGTCTTCTTGGGTAATTTGTTCTGGAATTTGGATTTCTTGAAAAAAAGTATTAATAGCTTCTTTATAACTTTGATATTCTTCTTCAATTATTCTTTCATTTTCTTTGTTTATTGCATCAAAAATGGGTACTTTTGGCATTTTTACTTGTTTTAAATTTTGAATAAAAGTATTTATATTTGTGTTATGTGCTGTTAATAAACGTAATATAGTTTGAATATAAAATAAGCATTACTGCTTTGTTTAAAATTATTTTCTGGTTTAGTAATTAATTGATTTTAGTGTAGTTCTTTATCTATTTCTGAGTCTTGCAATTTTTTAAGAGACTTAAAAATTTAGTTTTTATTAAAGGAGTTGCAAAACCCCCATTTAATTCATTATGTGGTTCTAAGTTATTAAATTTGGTTTTCATCTCTTCTGATTCTCGCAAAAGAACTTGATATTTAATAATTAAGTCTTCTATTTTAGCTTTTAATTCAGCTAAATTTTGATCTACTTCTTGTTTAGTTTGGGCTTGTTGTTCGGTAAATACTTCTCTTTTGGTACAATAATTATTATTAAAAGTATCAAAATCTTTTTTTAAAGAAGTTGTATTAAGATTATCAATTGGAGTTTCTTGGATAAAATTTTTAATCTTGGTAATTTCTGTTTGAACCTTATTTTTGGACGTTTCTAAAAGTTTTAATGGTTCAGTAACATAAGTATTGATTAATTCATTAATTCCTTGTTGTAATTGTGTTTGTAAGAGATTTTCTTGTTGTAAATAAATTTCATAAGGTTTTCTATCTTTAAAACGATTAGTAATATCTTTTTTTTGGGTTTCTAATTCTTGTAATAAAAAAGTTTGATATTTTTAAATAGTTTCTTTTTGTTCTTGGTATATTTTTTCATAATTAGTATGAAGTTTTTCTAAATCTTTGACTAATTTTTCTTTCATACCATTTTGATTAGGATTATTGGAATCATTAAAAGTTATTGTTTTTAAAAGAGTAGCTTGGTCTTCAATAGTACAACGACCTTTTAGAATAAATTTAGCATAAACATCTTTTAATTGAGGTAAATTAGTCTCTATTTGAGTATTGTTTTGTAAAACAACTTCTTGAATATTGTAGGCGATTAAAGAACCATTTAAAAAAATATCAATTTTTAAGTTGGTTTCCTTATTGT
>NZ_MIEP01000006.1:0-16476 GCF_001866375.1 Rice orange leaf phytoplasma
CCTTGGTGCATAAAACTAAGGGGCAACACCTGTTCCCATCCCGAACACAGCAGTTAAGTCCTTAGTACTGACAATAGTTCTTTATTGAGTGAAGATAGGGAGTGCCAAGGTTTGTTTTATAAAAAAGAATAAAAAAGAGGATTAGCTCAGTTGGGAGAGCGTCTGCCTTACAAGCAGAATGTCGGGGGTTCAAGTCCCTCATCCTCTACCAAACAATTACTATTTTTTTTATTCTTTTTTTATAGAAAAACAATAATTTTATTGCCAAAATAGCTCAATAGGTAGAGCAACTGATTTGTAATCAGTAGGTTACGGGTTCGATTCCTGTTTTTGGCACCACTTTATTGTCCCGTTAGCTCAGCTGGTAGAGCACTTGACTTTTAATCAAGGTGTCGAAGGTTCGACTCCTTCACGGGATACCATTTTTTATTAATCTTTCTTTTTCTTTTTTTATTTTTATACAAAATAAGAAAAATGTTTATATGTTTGCCTGGATGGTGGAATCGGTAGACACGTGGGACTTAAAATCCCATGGTTTATAGCCGTGTCGGTTCAAGTCCGACTCCAGGTACCATTTTGGGGCTTTAGCTCAGCTGGAAGAGCATCTGTCTTGCACACAGAAGGTCAGCGGTTCGATCCCGCTAAGCTCCACCATAAAAACATTAACATTAATATATTAATCTTAAAATGATGGCGGTGTAGCTCAGCTGGCGAGAGTGTACGGTTCATACCCGTGAGGTCGAGGGTTCGAATCCCTCTGCCGCTACCATGGACCTGTAGCTCAGCTGGTCAGAGCTACCGGCTCATAACCGGTTGGTCGTAGGTTCGAATCCTACCGGGTCCACCATTTTTTTGGAGGAATACCCAAGTCCGGTTGAAGGGGTCAGTCTTGAAAACTGAGAGGTCCGAAAGGACGCGGGGGTTCGAATCCCTCTTCCTCCGCCATCAATTAAATATTATACCGCGGGGTAGAGCAGTTTGGTAGCTCGTCGGGCTCATAATCCGAAGGTCATAGGTTCGAATCCTATCCCCGCAACCAAAATTGGTCCGGTGGTGTAGTGGTTAACATGCTTGCCTGTCACGCAGGAGATCGCGGGTTCAAGTCCCGTCCGGACCGCCATAGGCTCTGTAGCTCAGTCGGTAGAGCAGTGGCCTGAAGAGCCTCGTGTCGACAGTTCGATTCTGTCCGGAGCCACCATATTATTTTCTGATTTTATTTTTTTAACTATATCTTTCTTAAGCCAAATAAACAAATGAGTAGCCCCAAAAAGGCTACTTTTATCTTTTTATATTGTCTTTTATTAAATATTATAACTATTTTAAAATTATTTCCATATGAGACTACAGAATATAAAATTAAAACCACCTTTTGGGGTAGTTTTTTTATTAATATAAATTATAAATACAACTTAAAATTAACATTCGTCTACATTTTTGATTTGTTCCAAATGTCCTAAAAGTTCATTTTTTATTTTATCTATTTGTTTGATTGTTTTTTCTATTATTTCTTTAGTCTTAGGTTCTTTGGTTTGTTTTTCTAAATTTTCCAAATATGAAGGAAAATTTTGTAGATAAAAAAGCAGATCATTTTTACTTCCCATATAATATGGATTTGCATTCAGGACACAACTAAAATTATTAATTTCTTCTTGCTTTTGTATTAGAAAGTTATATAAATGTTTACATATAGTTTCGGTTTTACACATCATTACAAAAAAAATTATTAGTGGCAAAAATAGGTTCATTGTGATAACAAATATTTTTTTGTTTTCCTCCTCTTGTAATTGTTACGCTATAAGAGCCTGTATTATATTTATTACAATATTCCTTTTTTTGTCCTTTTCCTCCATGGGTCCATAAGTATTTGCCAGATGGTTCAGGTTTTTTGATGTTCTCCCTGAATATTTTAATTGTAAAATATTTTTGCAAAGAAATGTTACTTAAAAAAAACATTTAATATATTGTTCAAAAAAAATTCTAAATCTTTGGTTTTAATATTTTTACCTTTTTTATTTAAGTTTTTTAAATTTTTAATGCCTTTTTGATTTTTTTGTAATAATTTATATAAAGTTTGATATTCTAAATCTTTTATATTTTTTGTATTTATAATAAAACAATTACTCAATGCCCAAAAAGGTTTTTCGTGATAATGAACATATCCGCTATCTCTTCCTATGGTTATAGTTCCTGCGTTTTGATTTGCTCTTTCACTTTTACCTTTTGAATATGTTTTTTTATTTTCTCCCATTATTGGGTATTTACCATTTGGACTTTTAGGAGGTTTTTTCTCTCCAGAATCAATTTTTATGAATTTATTTTTTTTATATTTTTTTTATTAGAAGACATTTTTTACCTCTCTTTTATGATTGAACTTTTTATAAATATATCTACATTATTAAATATTTTATCTTTTTTATCTTTGTTTTATTAAAGCAAAATATTTAATAATATTTATATACTTTTTTAAATTACACTTTCACTATTAATATTATATAAACAAATGGAAAAATAAAATTATGTTTTTGCACATAATTTTATTTTCTATCACTTATTTTTTCTATTTTTTTCAATAACAAAGAAACTAATAACACCAAAACTAAATAAACAAAGATAGGCACTATTAAAGCCAATATTTTTGCATTTGCACTTGCAACAGATGTGTTTACTGTGCTTCCTGCATTATAAAGTTCATTTATGCCAATAACTCCAAAAACACTACTATCTTTGATATTAACAATAAATTCATTAGAAATTCTTAATAAAGATTTACGAACAACTTGTGGACAAACAACCTTTTTAAAGGTTTGTGTTTGTGTCATCCCCAAAGATAATGATGCTTCAATTTGTCCAGAGTCAAAAAATTCCATATTTTTAATCATAACTTCAGCAAGATAAGCAGCTGAGTTAAAAATAATTACAAATAAACCAGATTGCAATGGAGTTAACCATTTAAAATAACCAGTTCCTTTGAGTCCGAAATGAAAAAACATTGCTTGCAACATCATAGGAATACTTTTAATAATAAAAATATAAACATTAATGCTTTTATCAAGTATTTTAAAGAAATATTGTTTTTTTAAACTCATTTTTGTATGTTTATTAAGAGTTATGATTCCTTTAATATAAAGCACACATAAAGATACTATAAAAGCTCCTATGGTACCAAAGAAAGCAATTTTAAATGTGGTTTCAAAGCCTTCTTTATATAATGGATAATATATTTTTAATAATCTTTGTAATAAATTAAACCAATTAAAAATATTTGACATTATTATAAATTAGCATTTTCATCTTTTGCATATTGAACAGCTTTTAATTTTAATGCTTGAGTTGTTTGTTTATCTTGTGTAAAATGTAGTTCTTCTAATGCTTTATTGACCTCTTTTGTTAATTTTTCATTTTCTTTTTTGATTGCTATATGTGATTGTTTGGTGTTTTGGAAAGTTTGGCATTCTTCTTTTGTAAGTTGAGGGTTTGAGTCATAATATTCTTTGATTTTTTCCATTAATTGGTTATCGATGTTTGGAACTGATTTTGCTAATTTTGGATTTTTTGATATAAATAATTCTGCAAAATCAGATTCTAAAATATAACCATCAATTGTTTTTTCTAGCAATCCTAAATTAAAAGCATTTAAATCTTGTAATTCTTGAGGATGATCGCTTATCATTTTTGCTTTTTTTTCGTGTGCAGAATCTTTTAAATCTTTGTGTAAGATAACTTTAACTGATCCAAAATGATAAGGTTCTGAAAAAGCAACTGTTTCTTCTCTTTCAGGGGTTTTGGTATGTCCTGCAATAACTAAATCTACTTCATTACTTGTTAAAGCATTAAATAATCCATCAAAATCTATTTTTTTAATAATTAATTTTTTACTTAACTTTTTAGCTAATTTTTTAGCAATTGCTACATTATAACCACAAGCAAATCCATTTTTTTTTCCTTGAATAGGATGTATTTGGTCTTTGTATTGTTCGTTGTTTCCCATAGTAACCCATTCTAAAGGAGCGTATTCAAGTTCCGTTCCTACTACTAAATCGCCATTTAATGCAATTTCTTCGGTTGGGGTGGTTTGAGTAGTTGTTTTATCTTTTGTTAGTTGCCGCCATACAATTCCTCCTATTATGCCTAAAATTACAAAAGCACCAACAACTAAACTAATAATTAAATTTTTATTCTGTTTCATTTTATTACCTCTTTTGGGATTATATTTTTTATTAATAAAAGTTTTTGTAATTAAAAAAATTATACTTATAATATTTATTTAGTCAATTATAAAATTATCACTTTTGTTATTTACTCGTTTTTATTAAAACGCCTTATTTAATATTTTTTTTGATTATATTTTTTCTTTTTGGCTTGCCTATTTTAAATTTATTATTTTTGAATCATTTGTATTTATTAAAAGAAGCATCTTTGAGAAAAGTTTTTAATTTATCACTTTGAGGGTTGTTAAGGATTTGTTGTGGAGTTCCTTCTTCTAAAATTATGCCATCTGCCATAAAAACAATTCTATCAGAAATTTTTTGAGCAAATGCAATTTCATGAGTTACTAAAATAATAGTTATTTTTTCATTAGTTAAATTAGTCATAATATCAAGAACTTCTTTAGTTAATTGTGGATCCAAAGAAGCGGTAGGTTCATCAAATAAAATTATTTCTGGATTCATACATAAGGTTCTTGCAATTGCAACCCGTTGTTTTTGTCCTCCTGAAAGTGTTTGAATGCTTTGAGATGCTACATCTAAGAGTCCTACTTTTTGTAATTTTTCGCGTGCTATTGTTTGTGCTTCTTCTTTGCTTTTTTTAAACACTTCTATGAGTGCCAAAGTGCAATTATTCAAGACATTTTTGTGGGCAAATAAATTGAAATGTTGAAAAACCATGCCAATTTTTTTTCTTAAATTATACACATTATATTTTGGATTTAAGATATTTGTGCCTTCAAATAAAATAGTGCCAAAATCAGGTTCTTCCAATAAATTAAGACATCTTAAAAGAGAAGATTTACCAGCTCCTGAAGGCCCTATTAAAGTAATAATTTCGTTTTGTTTGATTTTTAAATTAATGTCTTTTAAAACAACTTTAGTTCCATATTTTTTTTGGAGATTTGTAATTTCGATGATATTATGCATTTTTATTACCTAATTTGGTTTCTAATTTTTTTAAAAGATAAGAAGAGATGAAAATTAAAATTATATATATTAAAGATGCGTTTATTAAAAAACCAAAATTATTTGATGTTCTATAATTGTTTTTGCTAAAAGTAAAAATATCTACAACTGTAATTACATAAAAAACACAAATATCTTTGATATTTAGAATAAATTCATTGATAATTCGTAGTAAAGATTGATGGATTACTTGAGGACATATAACGTGTTTAAAAGCTTGCTTGCGAGTCATTCCTAAAGCTAGGGATGCCTCAATTTGACCAGGGTCAAAAAAGGACATATTTTTAATCATAAATTCTGCTAACATAGCGCAAGAATTAAAAATAAGGATAAATAGTGCGGCTTGAAAAGGTTCTAACCATTCAAAATAACCAGTTCTTCTAAGTCCATAAAAAACAAGCATTGCTTGTAACATCATAGGGACACTTTTAACAAAAAAGATATAAAAATATAAGATAATATCTATTGTTTTGTAAAAATATCTCTCATAAAATCTTATCCGTTTCTTTTTTCTGATTCCTTTGATATAAAGGAGCCATAAAGATAACAAAAAAGCCCCTAATGTTCCTAAAAAAGCAAGGCTTATAGTAGTACAAATTACATTCCAATATGAGGGTAGATTATTTATAAATAAATTATAGCAGTTTTTCATAGGATCGTTCCACAGTTTCTTCCTTTTTTGTATATTTAATTGTATTTTTTTTGATATAATTTTATACAATTTTACTTAAATTATTTGTTATTTTCTTTTGTTTTGATGTAAGATAATAAATTTCATAATATTTTTTAAAATTCACTTTGTTAATTAGTTAATTTAATAGTTATTAAATTTATTAATTTTTTTCAAAAGAAAAAATATTTCATTTAAGTTTTAATGTCTTTATTATAACACATTATTTGTTTGGTTATGGTGTTTTTTTACATAATTATTGTTTTTTGATATTTTTGTGAAATGAAATTGATAAAATAAAAACCATTTACGGGAATGCCGTAAATGGTTGTTTTCAATAATTTAATTTATAATTTTAATATTTTTTTATTAAGTTGTAGTTGGCCAAAGATTCTTTATTGCATCTTGTATCCAACTTGCAAAAAGTTTATCACTTAATTGTTCTACTAAAGGAAGACAAGATTCATCTACATTGACTAAAAGTGTTTTAGCTTCTTTAAAAATCGTTGTTAATATACTTATTAAACTTGCTTTTGTATTATTATCATCATATGTGCATGCATCAAAACTTTCTACTTCTACATCTTCCCAATAATCAACTCCTAGAACGCTAGAATATAGAAACTCTACAAGTGTTCCAACTTCAGATTGAGATTTAGGATTTTTGGTTTTTAAATATAATTTTGTTTTGTAAGCCACGTAAGAACATGATAATGATGTTTTTGTACTTAAAGAATCTTGAATGCTTTGAAATAAATTATAATTTACTACCTCTAATTTTGGTCCTTGTGATTGTGGTGATTCAGATACAGGAGTTGTTTTTTCTTTTGGATCTTTTTTGTCATCTGCAAAAGCACTTGGAATAAATGCTGATAAGAAACATGAAATAAACACAAATGTAATTACTATCAAGAAAATTAAATAATTATTTTTAATTGATTTTTTTAACAATTATAAAACCTCCTAATTAAAATATACAAACTTAAAGTAACTATCATCTTGTAGGTTTATTATATCATACTTTAAATGTTTTGTATCTAAAAAACCGTTTTAAAATGACCTGAATTAATTATTCTTTTAATATTTAATTAATTTTTAATCGAGATTTAGTTTGTTAAAATTGAATAAAATGCAGTGATTTTATTATAATATTACATTTTTTAACTTTAATTTGTGTTATAATTAGCATGAGAATAAATACATTTTTTGATGATTCTACAAAGATGATTTTTAAAATTTATTTATTTTCTATTTTTGTATTTGCCTTTTTAATTTTTTAAATTTTATTTCAATGTTAAGTTGGAAATAAAATCATATAAAGAAAGCAGGTGATATATAAATTATGGTAAAACTCAAAAAACATAAAGCAAAACTGTTAATATTTGCTGGCTTTTGGGCTATTTTGCTATTTTTAAATCACAATTATTTAATTTTTGCTGACCAAGATGATGATATTGAAAACGTGATAACTCTAATTGAAACTAAAGAGAATCAAACAGAACAAATAAAAATACAATGTCAAGATTTATTGCAAAAGGGCGAGAAAGATGCCTAATTTCTTAGTAAATTAACCACTTACAACTGCAATTAGTAATGCAGTACAACATATTTTTGGTCTATTTTGTGAAAGCAAGATAGATTATAGCAGAAAATAAAAGCAAAAAAACGAGAAACTGTTTATCGTTTGGATTTGCGAGTTGAAAATAGTCATGGAAAAGCTTTGCAATAAGCCTAAGAGAAAAAAATGGGCAGTAGCTATAAGGAAAAACAGTTGATACCTTATATTTTAGGGCAGTTTATATATTTTTTGCGTATATAAAATTTACTAACACTTATTGATTTAAGTGGCAAGCAAAATTGCTAAACCTAAAACCACCACAACCACATAATTTTTTTATTTTTGTATATTAATTGTGGTTATCTCTCCTAAAACTATTAAGGTAAGAAATTAGAGTAACTTCTATCTTCCTAAAAGTTATTTGCTAAAAGAAAGTTATTTGATAAAAGTATAAAAGCATCTAAAATAAACTTAAGTGTTTAGGCTCAAGGAAAAAGCAGAATCGTAGTAGTCGTAAGAAATTCAAAGCTTAGCTGGAATGCATAAGTGGACTGACTTACCAAGGAATTTGGGAAAACCAAATACAAGGCGAAAGAAGAAATATATTTTATATAAACGCTGTATGCTTGGAAACTTGCTTGTACGGTGTTGTGCGAGGCTCAAAAAAACCTAATTATTAGCTAATAATTAAGGCGTTTTGTTTCTATCGCGATAATTACTCAAATCAAAACTGAAATTAATCAATTAGCAGTTAATAATCAAACAGAAATTCAAAAATATTTAAATGATTCCATTTTTATAAATATCCTAGGTTTAATTAAAAAAAAAGAAGTAGGAGCCCAACAACAAGTAATTGATTATTTGGAACAAATATATATTTTGGTACAAGAATTTAATACAGATGTTAATAGTATTTTAACATCATTTGAAATATTGACAGCAAAAAAATTAAAATTTAGAGAAGTTTCTAAAGAGTACGATAATGTTTTAGACAAAATTACAAATATTTTTTCATATATGAAATCAATATCCACATTAAATGATGCAATATATGAACAAGATTCAAAAAGCAGTGTTTCTGATGAATCATCTAATTTAGATGCAAAAGTACAAGAAGCTTTAGAACAATTGGGTGGAATTAAAAAATTAAAAGATCAAAAAGTTCATGTAGATCAATTAAATGCTCAATTTAATATTTTAAAAGATCAAAATCCTTTAACTCCTTCAGGTGGTTCCGGTTCTTCTAATACTTCTGGTGGTGATTTTGATACTTCTCAAAATAATAATTCTAATGTAACCAATAGTTTTTTATTTTTTTTCTTTGTAATATTTATTTTATTATTTGTTGTTTTGATATTGTATTTTATTTTTCAAAATTTTGCAAACACAAAATAACAATTAGTTTTTTAAAATTATAAATATTATTTTTACTAAAATCAAGACTAAATTTCCCAAAATTAAATATTTATGATAATATAAAGACCAACTTCAAAGTTGGTCTTTTTTTATTTTGGGGCTTTTTCAAGGAACAAAACTAGTTTAGTATTTTGTAACAATATAATGGATTTTTTCTGAAATTTCTTCTTTTTCGTTGTATTTATCTATGTAATCAATATCAATGCCGTTTTTAAGATAGTAAGTATGAGAAATCTTTTTTCCAGTTTGAAGGCTATATTTAGCTTCACTGTCTATTTTGTTATTGTCTTGGTAATAAATTATTTTTGTTATTTTTTTAGTATTTTGATCAAGATATATGACACAAAATAAAGTTCCTTGTTGTGTAAAGTGTTTTATTTGGAGGCATTTTTTAGTTTGGGGGTTGTATTTTTCAATGAAATTAATAGTTTTTTGATTGGGGTAAAAAGTAGTTTTTTTGATTAAATTGTTTGTTATTGAATCGTATATATTTATCATTTGGGTATTTTCGTTTGAGTTTGTAACAATTAAATTATTTTCGTTTGAAATTAATTTATTTTGGTTAACTATTTCATTATTATTTTCTTTATTTGGTTTATTTTCTTGGATAATCGGATTTGGTAGTTTTGTTGATTCTTCTTTTTGAGTAAATATTTTATCTTTGCGTTCTTTGTTATATAAAATAAAACTACTTAAAAACATTATAATAACCATTAAAATAAGGCACAATATGTGAATTAATTGCCATTTATGCTTTTTTTGTTTGTGTTTGTGTTTGTCTTTGCGTTCTTTGGGAGTTGTTGTTTCTTTTTGGTCTTTTGTTTCTTTTTTTACAAATTTCATAAAATTACTTTTCTTTTTTGTTATAACTTATCAAACCCCATTTATGCTACAACTTATTTATAAAATTATAAAATTGCTAAATTGCCAAATTATCATTGCTAAATCTTTAAATCTTAAAACCAAAAGCACAAATCATAGATTACAAATAAGTACTCTTATTATACAACATATATTGTTATTTGCATCAATACTTTTAAAATTACTCAATATTTTAATATTTTAGCAGTTTTTATTTGTAAATTGATGGAAAAATACAAATATTTAAAATAAATAAGCATATTTTTTGTTTTTTTTGATGTTAAAATATAGTTAATTAACAATTTGTTTTTTTTCTTATTTGTTATTTGTTAAAAATTAGATTAAAAATATTATTTGTAATTGTATATTTATAAATTAATAGATATAAGTATATTTATAAGTAATTTTATAATTATAATTAATATTTGCAAATTTTTAAGTTATCAATACTTAATATACAACAAAAATAAAAGAAAGGGTTTTTTTTATGTAAAAGTAATAATTTCACTATATTAATTTATAAACTGGCTTGCATAATATCTAAGTTTTTCCAAATGCTGCAAAAATAGCTAAATTGATCTTTATAAGTTTTTAAACATTTTAAATTGTTTATCTTTTGGAAACTGATCATCATATTAAAAATTTATTATTTTTACATTTTTACAATAAAAAACAATTTCTTATTTAGGATAAAGAAGAAAGGCAGTTGTTTTAAAAGTGACACAACAAAAACAAAAACAATTATTATGTCTAGTTGTAATTATATCTGGATTTTTATTTGTATTATTAGCTATTCTTATTATTGATCCTTTTGGATGGTTTAAAAAAACAAAAACACTACCTCAAACCCATTTAGAAACTACATATAATCCCCCATATCCTTTTGTTACACCAGAAACATTTAGTCTGGATTATGATAAATTAAATGTAGAACAAACTATTAATAAAGTCAATGATATTTTAGAAGAAACATCATTAGAAGAAAATAATATAAAAATAAGTAAATTAGATAATGAAATAATTAAAAATAACTTTAATGAAATTCCTAAAAATAAATTAGAAACTGATTATTTGGAAAGAAAAAGAAAAGATTATATTGAAGATAAACAAGCTCAAAATAAAGAAAAGATAGAGAATTTAACAATAGAAAAGAATCAAAAAGTAAATAATAAAGACGAATTACATAATCAAATAATTCCTTTGAAAAATCAAGAATTAGAAGCAAAAAGCAAAAAAACACAATTAGAAAACAATTTAGAAACTTTAAAAAATAAAAATACTACTTTGCAAGGACAAATTACAAATTTGGGAAATCAAATCCAAAACGAACCAAGTTCTACATTACAAAATTACTCAGAAAGCAATTTAGAATAAAGGAATAATAGTGATATTCAAGAACGAATTGGAAATATACAAAGCGCCGTTCAATCTAATCAAACTCAAATCAATAATATTACAAATAACGAATTTCCCCCAATTCAAACTTAAATTACAAATCTTCAAGAAAACTTAAGTCCTTTAGTGAAAGAACACAAAAATTTAATAGAAGAAATAAAAGAATTAGAATCACAAATAAAATGTTTAAAAAAATGTCAAACTTGTCAACAATGGAAAAATTGTATAGACAGCGAATTTAAAACAACTTTTTATCCTATGGTTAAAAAAGAAAGAGATGCTTTATTATTTCAAGTAACCCTTATTAAAACTAAATATCTTTTATTAGCTATTAAAAAAATAAGTAAATATTACTTTGAATTAAAAAATTTATTAGACTATAAAAAAGAAGAAATAAAAAATAATTGTTTTGCAGACCAAAATTCTATTCTATATTTAGAAAATACTTTTTATCAAACTCAACATCATCTTATTTCTTTAATGTCAATGTTAAAAGGAATTGAAAAAGCAAATAAAGGAAAAAAACCTTCTTTTGAATATGATGATTTATTTTCTAAAACAGTTAGATTTTTAAATATAATTGATTCTCTTTCAAAAGATGAATCACTTAAACATCAATTTGAAAAAGAAGAACCAAACCTACAAAGTAAAAACTTGCAAAACGATAAACTCGATAAATTGTTGCAAGACAGAGCAAATGACCGTTATTTACCACCAATTAGAAATCCACAAGAACAAAATGCATTTATAAATAAATTCAAACAAATCTTTATGGATGAAGAATTTCAAGAAGACGAATCTAAACCCGAACCTGCATTTATACAAACTTTTAAAAAAAATCAATTTTTTAATAAAAATAAATCTGAATCTGAACCTGAATTAAATAATTGGGATAATATAAAAAAATTCAATCCTAATTGTCAATATCTTAATTTAGATCAATATTGTTTAGAACCTAACACACCCCAAAAAAAGACAAAAAACCCTATGAAAAATTTATATAGCTTTTAAGAACTATTTCTTCACAAGGACAATATACATTTGAAATACAAATATAAAGATATAAAAGATATAAAATAAATAGAAAAGAAAAAACCATGTTAACACAAAATAATCAAGTAAATTTGTTTAAAGAACATTGGCAAAAAGTAGCAGTTGTTGCTTTGGTATTAAATCATACTAAAAATGATCATGAAAATCAATTTATAAACGACCCTTTCCAGATTCTAATTTTCTAGGAAATCCCAAACCAGACAAGAAAGAAAAAAACCTAAAAAACCTAAAAATCCCAATGAAGACGACGACCAATCCCAAAATAATTCATCCAATGTTTCTGCTATGAACTCCGATTCTTTATCTGGTTTATTAGATGTGCTTACTCCTCCAGAATTAATTTTGAAATTTTTAAACCTTATAGTTGTATTTTCGGATTAGAAGAACCCATTCAAAAATTAAAAGAAATAGGGGACCGTTTTGACCTAAGAACTAAACATAAATATAATTTAGGAAAAAAAGGAAAGCCTACCAAACTTCCTAGAGGAGTTATTTTTTATGGACCTCCAGGAACTGGTAAAACTCTTTTAGCTGAATGTTTTGCTAAAGAATCTCAGCTAAATTCCTATATTATTAATCCCGCTCACACTTTGGAAGAAATAGAAAAAATCTTTGTCAAAGCAAGAAAAAATAGTCCTTCAATTGTCTTTGCAGATGAAGCCGAAGAAACTATTAAAGCAAGAGATTCTAAAGACTTTTTAGAACCAGGTGATGCTAAAAAAACCGCTTTAATCTTAGCTGAATTAGATGGTGTAAAAACAGATCCTGATAAACCAATTTGTTTTGTGGCTGCAACTAATCACTTAGGAAAAATAGATTCTGACATCGTTTCTCGTCTAGAACCTGTATACATCGGAAACATCGAACCTGATAGAAGAATTGGATTCTTACGTATTATGGCAAAACTTTACAAAATTAATCAAAACAATTATGATTATCTAAGAGTTATTGCTGACAATTTCAACTATTCCCTAGACCATCCAGAAATGTTTGCAGAAGCCATAGAACATGGTTATGTTATTCCTGCCGTTGCTAAAAAAGTGTTAGAGGTAGCACAAAAATTGGAGCCATAGAATATTTTATGGCAACTTAGACCCTGTTAATAATGTAGTTGATAGAAATGAAAGACTTGAAAAAATGAAAAAAGCAGGCGCCCAATATCTTCCTCCAACTGACCAAAATGGCAAACCTAAATATGATATAGAAGTTTTAGAAGGTATTAAAAAACATTTCTTTGACCTTTTATCAGGAAGAAAATTAGAAAACTTAATTACTAATGCTGCTAATAAAGCAGGTGAGGTGTTCCAAAACTTTAGACACTTTTTACTTTTTAAAAATTCTTTAAGACTAACTATTAAGTTAGTCTTTTTTTCTTTTCAAGACTAAAAAAATAATTTCATATCTTTTCTAAAAATATTTTTAGGAAGGAATAAAATGTTAAGAGAAAAATTATTTAAAGATTTTTTAAAAAATAAAAAGAATTTAGAAATTCGTAATCAATTAATCGAACTTCATTTACCTTTAGTAAAAAAACTAGTTTATCAATTTAAATATTACCCTCAAGTTTTAACTAAAGAAGATTTATATCAAGAAGGGATTTTAGGATTAATCAAAGCCCTAAATAATTACCAAGATTTAGGCTATGACTTTGTTACTTACACAACCCCGAAAATAAAATTTGCAATCAATGAACTAATAAGAAAAAGCCATTCACCTTCAATCCCCCAAAAAACTACCAAACACAACAATATCAGTTTTAAAGAAGAAAAATACCTACAACCTAATTGGGATAAAATCCTTAATCCGCATCAATTATGGCTAAAACAAGTAAAACATGAATTATTAATAAAAAAACTAAAAACTAAACTAAGTAAAAATGAATTCAATGTTATTTGTTTAAGTTTTGGTATCTCGCTAGAAAACAAAAACGAACCTAATCAACAACCCCTAACCAATCATGCAATCGCCCAAAAACTAAAATTAACTTTAAGACAAATAGAAAAAATCAAAAATATCGCTATTCAAAAAATAAGTCCAAATAATAAAGATAATTATAAAAATAAGGAGAATAAAAAATGTTAAATAAAGTTCAATTAATTGGTAATATCGCTCATAACCTAGAAAAACAATATATCAATAGCAACAACGAACAAATACCTAAAATAGATTTCAATTTAGCAATTAACAATAAAGATAAAGTGCAATACATCCCTTGTGTAGTGTTTCGTAATCAAGCTGAAAACATGAGTACATATTTAAATAAAGGTTCAAAAATATATGCAGAAGGCGCATTATCCATCCAAAAATATACCACAAACGAAGGTAAAACGCGAACCACCACCAAAGTAATTATCCAAAACGTCATCTTTTTAGACAACAAAACTAAATAATATTTAAAAAATTAAGTCCCCAAAAGGGACTTTTTTATAAAAAAAGGAGAAAAAAATATGAATAAAAAAGAATTAATTAAATCAATAGCTGAGGTAAATAAAACCTCAATAACCCAATATATCCAATTTTCTTGAAAGGAAAAAAATATGAAATTATTAATAAAAATATTATCTTTGTTTTTTAAATCTTTGTCATTTTGTATTCTTTTTTATATTTTGTCATCACATATTTCTTCTTTATTTTTGCACTTATTTTGTACATTTTTTATCTCTCATTTTATAAATAAATTGATTGATTTTATTTTTTTACAGGCGTTTGCTTAATATTAATTTTTAGGATAGCAACATTTTAAGAAAATTAAACAAAATAAAAGTTAACTAAGACTCTCATCACGAGAGTCTTTTTTTATACCCAAATTTTTAAAAAGGAGCATAAAATGAAATTAATTATATTCGAAGGACTTGACGGGAGTGGAAAAACAAGTCTAATAAAAAGCGTTCAACAAACTTTAACAAAAAAAGGTTTTTTAATCAGCATGTCGAGAAAAGCTACTCCGCGTGATAACGCTGTAATTGAAAATTTTTTTGGACAAATGAAAACTATCTTACAACACCAACATCCTTTTTTATTTCAAAAATCAACCGAAAAAGTTAAAAAAATAATCAATTATTTCCCTAATTTTTGGAACAATCAATGGATTTTAGCTAAATTAAATTATTCATCTCCTTCTCAATATTGCCAAAATCTTATATAAATTATTTTTTTAATTTATTTTAATGTTTAGCCTTGAAAAAGAGGTTACTTTTTTGCACCTTTTTTTCACCCAAATAAAATAATTACGTAAAAAAATAATTATATTTTCATTTTATATGGGATTTTTTAACTTTTTTTACTTAAATATATAGTGAAAGGATAAAATATTTTAAAAAAATATCTTTTGAAACTAAAGAATTATTAAAATGTTTAGAAACTTTTTAGAATGAAAAAAATATTTCTTTAGTTTGAAAAGATATGTAATTATCTATTAATTTTTTAGTCTTAAAGAGTAATTTTGAAATTAAAATATGTCTAAAAAATCGGAACAGCTCAAGGTTTCCATGGACATTCAGAAATTTAATTTCTGATTTAGAAGAAGCTTTTGGTGAATATTTTGGTCATAGACAAGATTATTTAAACAATAATAATTTAAGCCAAGAAGCTAAAGAGGCATTGGAAAAAATAAATAATTCTTTATATAACGAAGAAATAAATAATCATTTAGGAACACGAGGACCACTTATTGACGAAGACGTACAAAAAAAACAATAATTTATTAAAAAAATATTGCTTTTAAAATCAATTATTATGGTATAATATTTACAATTTATACTCTAACATAACTTGAAGAAAATATTTTAAAAGGAGGTTAATTTGATATGGATAATTACCTTATTGCCAAAAAAACTATTACTAAAAATAATAATTATATTATCTTTTATAAGTATTGGCTTTTTCCTTTCTTTTTTGCATTAATCTTTTTAAAAATAAGTATTAGTTGTTATGTCTTTTCTGATGAAGTTCCAAATCCTTTAAATCCTCCAACTCCTCAAAACCAACCAACTCCACAAAATTTAGAACAACCTCCTCAAAGACAACTTCCAAATCCAAACGAAACTCCCAAACCAAACGAAGCCTCCCAACCAACTACAAACTAACCAAAAGAACAACAAGAATTACCATATAAACCAGAACCAGCCCAAGAAAATGAAGTTTTTAAAAGACATAAACAAGCCAAAAAACAACAAGACAAACAAAGAGAAACTTGTGAAAAAGAAACTAGACAACAATACGAAAAATTATATGATTATTTTTATGATAAAGATACTTTTACCAAATATTGGAATCAAAGAAATCAAAGACAAACTAAACCAAATCCTATTTTTGAAAAAATTTTATCCTTGAATATTGTAGGCGATTAA
>NZ_MIEP01000007.1:0-5727 GCF_001866375.1 Rice orange leaf phytoplasma
AGTCCCCTTTGGGGATTTAGGGGTTTTTAAAAATAAATATAAAATATACAAACCGCCTTTGCCGTGAGAATCGGTAAAGGAGTAGTTTTGTATTTAGGGAGAACAAACAAATGCTACATTTAAATGATTTAACTATGAATAAAGAAGATGTTAGTTTATCTTTTCATGCTCTTAAAACATTTAATATAATTAAAAGAGGTACTTTTAATAAAGAACAAATTAAAGCTTTTGAGAATAATTTATTTTTTGTTAAGACTACTGATTTCGGTCAAGGTTGTTTTTCCAAGTTTATGTCTTTGCATTTATATCGTCTTATGAATTCTATGCAAGAATCTCGTTTAAAAAAACTTATCAAACAAAAAATAGCTTTTATTCAACAAGAATTGCAAGTTTTAAATGAATCTAATAATTGGAATTATTTTTTTGATAACCAATATATTTTAACTAATTTTAATTATTTTTATAAATTAGCTAATATTAGTTATGAAGAAAAAACAATCCAAGAAAAAATAGAATTTATTAAATTACATATGAGACCTATGCCTGATCAATATTATTTATTTTTAAGAAATAATCCTAAGAAACTTAAAAAAACTTATCAATTTATTTGTTTAATGATTATTGAAGATAAAGATGAATTAACATCAATTGATATTGAAAGTAAAGTTAAAGATGTTATAAGAAATATTCGTCAAAGTAAAAATAATGCTCGTTACAAAGCTATTTATAATTTTGCTTCTGAAAAAGAAATTAGTTGGTTAACACTTACTTTGGCTCATCATAATAATGATGGTACTATTTCTAATGATGTTAAAGATTTAGATAAAGTTAAACAATTGGTTGGCAAATTTATTTCAAAATTACGTTATGAATATAAAAAATATTTAATTAAACAAAGATTAAAGAAGCATATTGTTAATAAATATTTAACTAAATTTAAATATTTTGTCGCTTCTCAATTACAATTTAAAGGTGTTTGGCATTTTCATGTTATGTTTAATATTGATTTATTAAGCATTTTTGGACACACCAATAAAATGATGTGTCAACGAAAAGGAATAATAAATAATTCAGAATTTTTAGAATCACAAGAATATTACTTTAAAAATAAAGCTAAATATAATTCTAATAATGGTTGGTTTGAAAAAGAAAATAAAAATTTAATTATTCCTAATGTTTTTAAATTATGGGGTGGTATTGTACGTGATAATTTACCTAATTTAAAATTATTAAATCCTCGTTCTCAAAATTTACAGATATTTTATAAAGGTAAATTAAACAATACTAAAAAAATTGAAATTAAGGAATGTAAAAAATTAGCAACCATCATTAATAAAAATGTTGCTGAAATTACTTCTGAATATGTTAGTAAATATGATGCTGGTTTGAGTGAACGAGAAATTAAAAAAACCATTGCATTAAAGAAAAATTATTTAACTGGGAAAAAGTTATTTCAATTTTCTTATAGTTGTCAAAAATTACTTATTACTAAAAATATTAAATATTTTCCATTTGATCTTCATTATGATGATTATAAAATAACTGGATTTTATTTATCAAATATTTTAAAATTTGGTAAAAATCATATTTTGTATGATTTATTAAGAAATAACATTTTAAAAACACTTAATAAAAAAGCAGTAAAAGTTCCAGGAAAAGATTTTCCTGAGGATAAAAATATTACTTCCGAAGCGTTAGATTTTGATAAAAACCAAAATAAATATATGTTTGAATATAATGTAAATAAAGGTAATTTATCATGTTTTTATGGTACTATTTTTTATGCAAAAACTTTATTTAAAAATTTTTTAACTAGCAATGCATATATTAATTTATGTAATAAATTGAATAAATTTTTTAATTTATCTAAATTATCAGTTTTAAAACCTTTAAATAATTATTTAGAAAATCAAAGAACTTTTACTTGTTTTAATCAATATACTAATCCTTATTTAGGTTATTCTTAACAATAAAATATAACATTTATTCTGTTTAATCCAATTTATGTTATTAAAAAATGAAAGATAAAGGTATATTTTAATTTTAATTGTGTTTTTGAAATTCAAAAAAAACTCATTTAAATTTATATTTTTCAATTAAATCTTTTTTAACTTTTACCCTTTTTTGATAAGGGTTTTTCTTGTAGATTTTTATTTTTTTACGTTTTATAAATATAAAAATATGTTATAATAATAATAATATAAATAATAAAAATTAGATATTTCTAAGAAAAAATTAATTTTAAATTCAAATAATTTTAATCCTTTATTTTCTTAGTTATTATCAGAAGTTATCACCTATTCACCCCTTGAAGAAGAAGTCCAAGCTGCAAAAAACAAAGTTGAAAATGAAGTAATCGTTTTTCAAACTAAAGGAACTCTTACCGAAGGAGGCAATACTTTTCCAACAGCTGTAACAACCACTAAAAAAGACGGTGTAGTTACTAAAGAAGTTTTAACAATAACTAAAAACGGCGTTAAAACTACAACAACTACTGAACCACCACTTAACAAAGTAACAGTTCAAACTTTTGGAGCTGATGGCACTACAGTTGTTAAAACCGAAGTAGTAGAAACTCAAGTTGAAGGTGCAAAAAAAACAACTGTTACAACTAAAGTTGATAAAGAAGTAACTAAAGTAGAAACTAAAGAAACTGACAAACCAACAGTTACATTAGTAAAAGCTGATGAAGTTCAAGCCGCTTAAAGAATTCACTCAAGAATTATTAGACCATACACCAACTTTATTTTTTGAACAATCAGACTCATTATATGTTACTAATAAATTTGGGGAAATGTCTGGAGTAACTAATTTAGACAAAAACAAATTAGCAACTCAATTAGCAACAGTTTCCAAGTTTCAAGACGCAGTAAATACACTTGGAGCAACATTTGATAAAGCAAAAGTTAAGGAAAAACTAATTCAATTACTCAAAAAAACAACGACGTTAATTCAGATGTTTTAGGTATTTTAAATGATTTTGTTAATTTGGACCAATTTTTAACAGTTGTGTGTGAAAACAAAGCAGATTTATTTGTACAACAAACAGAAACAGATAAAGAAGCAGTTGTTGCTAAATTAAAAGAAACTTTGGAAAAAGAAGCACATTTTACAAAAAAACTTGATGATGAGGTTAAAGAAACAGTTGAAGCTTTACTTAAAGTTGAAGTTGATAAATTAGAATTAAATCCAGCTGAAAAAACTCAAGTTGAAACTGAATTAACCGAAACTTTAAACAAAGAAAAACTTACTGAAACTCTTGAAAAAACAGTTCAAACTGCTAAAGAAACAGTTGATGCTGAAACTGAATCTCAAGCTCAAACTACTCAAAACTCTACACAAAAAGAAACTCCTAAACCTACACAAACTACAACTGAAGAAAAAGAAACTAAAGGCACTAATACAAAAGAAGTTTTAGTATATGTTTGTTTAGTATTACTTGTTCTTTTCTCAACTGTAGGAAAAGTTCTTTACGTTAAAAAACAAAATAAATAATAATTTAATATCTTTATAATAGAAAGCTACCATTTGATAGTTTTCTATTTTTATAATTTTGGTGAATAAAAAAATATTTAAATAAATTAATTTAACAGTTTTGCAAGGTATTTTAAAGGCAAAAAATTTATTTATTAAATAAGTTTATTTAAGCATCTTTTTTATGTTATATTATAATTAATGGTAAATTAAATTTGTTATATAAAAAAATAAAAGTAAAGGATTTATGGTATCTCGTTTATGCAAGACAGCAATATTATTGGATATATACGAAAAAATAAAAAACACATTCTAAGATTTAATTTAATTCATATTTGCTTTTGGTCGTGGGTATTAATGCATCTTTATATTTTTGGATTAATAGATTTTAATAACACTAAAAATAAAGAAACAAAAGAAGATAATTACAAAGAAACACTTACTGTAGGAACTATGAATATGCCTCCTTTATCTTTTCAAGGAAAAGATGGTACTATTGGTTCTGATATGGCATTTTGTAAAGAATTAGCAAAAGAAATAGGTTATAAATTAGATATTAAAGTCTATGATGGAGTTGAAGGGTTAACAACAGCTCTAAATAAAAAACAAGTAGATTTTATAATTGGTTCTATGAATAATACTGAAAAACGTCAAAAAAATTTTGATGGAATTAATTATTTAAAAGCAACAACAAGTATTTTAATTAAAAAGAATAATGAAAAACTCTTTAAACAATTTCAAATTCAAGAAGAGGGAAAAGACAAAGGAAAGATATCTTTTAAAAATAAAGATATTTCACTAGCAGAAAATAATAAAATAAACTTAATAGTACAACAAGGAGGAATTTTTGTCTATACTATAGAAAATGATTATTTTATAAATGATTATAAAAAATATTTTAAATATAAATTAGATGGCGATAAACCTAAAGTAGATAATACAGAATCCTCTGATGTATGTGTTTTAAATGTTAAAAAAGGTATTTCAACTGGTTTTATTACTGATACTCCTATTGCTAAAGGAATTGCAGAAAATGATTCAGATCAATTAGTAGCAATGGAATTTGTAGATAATGAATTTGCAGAATCTCAAGAACGTCCTAATTTTCCTCCTTTTGGTTTTTTCATTAAAAAAGATGATCCAAATCCTAAAGTATCGAAAGAAGAATTTGAAGAAAAAGTTAAAGCAGTTTTAAAAAGTGATAAATTAGACGAACAAAGTAATAATTATAGAACAAATTATCTAGCACCAGCTATAATAGAATACAAAGAAATCCAACAAGAATTAAAAGGACAAACTTTTTGGAGTAAAATTATAATAACTCTACCTTCTTATATTAGACCTTTTATTAGTTCTTTTATAGTTGCTTTAGACAGTTTGATTTTAGGTTTTGGAATTACTCTTCTTTGTGTAAAAGTTAAAATTTTTGCTAAACAATCTACTAAGAAAAATAATGATACTATTACTTTTTATTTTTATAAAAGCTGTTCGCGTTTAATTGATGAATTAATTTCAGTACTTAATGCTATTCCTATTGCAGTACAAGCTTTATTATTTTATTGTGCTCTTTCTAATTTTGATATCTTTAAAAATAATAATTATACTCCCTTTATTACTACTTTAATTGTTATTTCTCTTAATACTATTGCAAGCATTACTACTTTGATGATGCATAATATCGAAACATTAGATAAAGGACAAATTGAGGCTGCTTATTCATTAGGAATGAATCAAAAACAAGTCTTTAAATATATTTTATTTGAACAAGGATTACAATTAACTAAACCCTTTATTTGGCAACAATTTATCTTTAATATTAAAGATACTGCATTATTTTCCTTAATTACTTTTGTAAGTTTAATTAAACAAGCCAAAGATAATGCTTCAATTGATTATGATACTCTAACTCCTTATTTTATTGTTAGTGTTGTTTATTTAATCTTAGTTAAAAGTATTCAATTCATCAGTAAAAAGACTAATAAGATAAAATAAATATTATAATTAAATATAATAGATATAAAATATAATTAAAAAATTAACATAAATAACATTAAATTAATAAATTATAATAAATAAAGATAAAATACAACAATTATTAATAATATAAATAAAATGTTATAATAAATAAAATAACTAAATAACTTTAATATAATAATAAATATCAATAAATATAATTAAATAATATATAATAAATAAAATCATTAAATATAAATATTTTAATAAGCTTAATAAAAATATTAATAATTAAATAAA
>NZ_MIEP01000008.1:0-113653 GCF_001866375.1 Rice orange leaf phytoplasma
AAATCAAATAGCACAAAGACATTACAAATTAGAAAGCACACAAGATAATAAAGTAGTTGATTGGCAACATTATGATACTTGGGATGCTACTTATGATAAAAATGGTAGACAAACATCTAAAAGATATTTTTTAGCTCAAAGCACCGAAAATAATAAATTAGTTGATTGGCAAAATCCTGATACTTGGGATGCTACTTATGATAAAAATGGTAGACAAACATCTAAAAGATATTTTTTAGCTCAAAGCACCGAAAATAATAAATTAGTTGATTGGCAACATCATGATACTTGGGATAAAACCTATGATAAAAATGGTAATCAATTATTAGAAAGGCATTATTTGCAAGGAAGTACTGAAAAAGATAAATTAGTGGATTGGAAAAATAATGATACTTGGGATGCTACTTATGATGCAAACCAAAAGCAAACTTCTAAAAGACATTATTTAGAAACAAGTACCGAAAATAATAAAGTAGTTGATTGGCAACATTATGACACTTGGGATGCTACTTATGATAAAAATGGTAGACAAACATCCCAAAGACATTATTTAGAAACAAGTACCGAAAATAATAAAGTAGTTGATTGGCAACATCGTTATACTTGGGGTAAAAGTAGTAATGTAGAACCAATATTGCCTCTTACAAATGTTTTAGTGGATAAAAATACTCAAAAAAATAAAGTTTATTTGCACCACACCAATAATAAAGTAGCTGATGTGGGTGATTTACAATCTCAAACTTATGACACACACATTTACAATATAAAAATATTTGCCTATATATTATTTATTTTGTTGTTGGCTGTTTTTATTATTTCAATTTATCTTTATATAAAAAAATTGAAAAAAAATAATTGATTGAATACCAAATTAGTTTTAATTGTTTCATTTATAAAGGAAAAACCAACTTAAAAGTTGGTTTTTTTAATATTAATTGATTAATATTTGGGGTTAGAACAAATTATATTAAAGTTTTTATTTTTTGGGGTAATTGGTCTAAACGTAATTTATTTTTGAATTTATGATGGAAATATATGATACAAATAGCTAAAAAAATGAAAAAACTTAAGATAAATAGCCAATAATCTTTTTGGTTGGGAAAAGCAATAATGTCGTTCCAATAAGTATTGATGGTTTTTTGGGTGGTTTGGTCGTATTTGTAAACTTCATCATTACCTTTGATTTCTATTTGGGGAATTCCTGGAAAAGTTTCTAATCCAACATAAGGAGAATTATATTTAGTAAAAGCTAAATTGTTTTTGTAATTTTCTTTTTGTCTTAAAAAATTGATGAACTTATAAGCTAGGGTTTTTTTGCTTCCTTTAGGCATTACCAAAGCATCAACCCAAACATTGGTTCCTTCTGTAGGTGAAAAATAATCTAGATTATTATTTTGTTCTTTTAAAAAATTAGCATCTCCTGAATAAGCAATAACTATATCATAGTATTCTTTATTTTTATTTTTCATGCGGTCCATTAATTGGTCGTTTATAAAAGCTAAGTTAGGTTTTTGTTCTTTTAGTTCTAAGAGCCATTTTTTGGCTTCATTTAATTCATCTGGGGAAGGGTTTGCAATTTTTCCTTCAGTAGCTTTTAGACCTACCATTAAACCGTCGCGAGCGTTATTGCATAAAGCTACTTTTAAATTGGTGTCTTTTAAATATTTAAAACCTTTATTTTGATCTTTGAGTTCATTAATTTGATCTTGAGTTATTTTGTTTTTATTATAAAGAATAACTACTTTGCCCCAAAAATAAGGAACGGCGTAATTGTTAAATTCAGAAGGGAGTTTGTCTTGGAGGTCTTTGTTTAATTCATAATAATGTTTATCATCTTTTATTAATTCACCATCATCTATTGTTTCTAACATTTTGCTTTGTCTTAATTGATCAATTGCATATTCACTTAAAATAGCTAGATCATATTGGTTTTTACTTTTAATTTTGGTAACTGCAAGTTCGTTAGAAGAAAAAAGAACTTGTTTAACTTTGATGTGAGTTTCTTTTTCAAACTTTTCAATAATGATAGGTTCTAAGTATTCGCCCCAATTAAATAATGTTAATGTTTGTTCTTCTTGGTGTTGGGGAAGTATATTTTTGTTTTTAAGATTAAGAATAATAAGAATAACAAAAGTTGTTGTTAAAATGAAAAGCAATGTTGTTGCTACAGTTTTAATTGTCTTTTTCATTTGGTATTAAATTCGTTTTCATTGGTGTTTGTCTTTGTGCTTGTTTTTGTTTTAGTGGTTGTGGTTTTGTTTGTAGTTATTGTTGTAGCTCCATTTTTACTTTCATTTTCATTGTTATTTGCCTCTGCTTCTATTTTGACATTTTTCCTTTGGTTTTGTTTTTGGTTGTTGTATTTGATGAAATTAAGGATAATTTTAGAACTAGCAATAATAATTAAAATAGTAGATAAAGCATTTACAGTTGGGTTAATAGTTCCTTTGAGGCTGTAGATATAAGCAGAAATATTTTGGCATTCAGAACCACCTACAAAATAAGAAATCATAAAGTCATCAAAAGAAAGACTAAAAGCAAGAGTGGCTCCTAAAAGCATAGCTCCTTTAAGTTGAGGTAGTATTACTTTGGTTAAAGCTTTGAGTGGGGTTGCTCCTAAATCATAGGCTGCTTCTAAAGAATGAGGGTCAAGATTTATTACTTTAGGATAGACAGTAATAACTACAAAAGGAGTGCAAAAAGATATGTGGGCTAAAAGCATTTTCCAAAAACCAGATTCCAAACCCATAAAACCAAAGACAACAAATAATGCTAAAGCAGTAATAATTTCAGGAATAACAATAGAAAAATTACTTACATTAAGAACAATGTTGCGCCATTTTTTGTTAAGACTTTGAGCAAGACTAATAGCTGCAAAAGTACCTAAAAAAGTAGAAATTAAAGTAGTTAGGCAAGCAATGTATAAAGTTATTTTGATAGCAGTTTTAACTGTTTGGTCAGTCCAAAGTTTAGAATACCATTGAAAACTAAAACCTTGCCAATTAACTAAAGATGCAATTCTGCCTTCGCTTTTGTTAAAAGAAAAAATAATTAAAGATAAAATAGGAATATAAATAAAGCTTAACACTAAAATGATATATAAGGTGTTAGTAATGGTTTTTTTGGGTTTTTTTGGGATTTTGTTAGAAGCAGTTTGGGGGGATTTTGCCCCAGATAATTTAATTGACATCTTTACTTTCTCCTAAACTTAATTTTTTAAACATTTGAAAAATCAAAAACATTGTTAAAGAAAGATGAATAGCAATTGCACAAGCTTGTTTGATTTCGCCACTTAATAAAGTTTTGTTTTCGATTAATTCAGCAATAGTAATTTGGGTAGTTGCTCCGAGATAACGTGGAGCTACAATATTAGTTGCTGTTTGTAAAAAGACAAGACAAATGCCTGCAAGTACTCCTGAAAGTGATAAGGGCCAAATAATTTTTTGCAATATTTGCCATTCGTTTGCTCCTAGATCTTTGGAGGCTTGAATAAGTTGGGGATTTATTTTGATAATTGCAGTGTAGATAGGCAAAAACATAAATGGTAAAAATAAATAAATAAGTCCTACAATCATAGCAAAATTAGTTTCTAAAAGATGGATATTAAAAGTTTTTTGTAATAAATGAAATATTTGGACTAATGCTTGGGTTTTGATAATCATATTAATCCACATAGTGCCATTGATGAGAATGACAAGAAAACTTTGCCATTTCATTTTGAGGCGAGAAATCATATAGGCTAGAGGATAGACAATGATAAAGACACAAAAAGTAACAATAATAGAAATTGCAATTGATCTAGCAAGGACGTATAAAAATGATTGATTGGATAAAAATTCTTGATGGTGTTGTAAAGTAAAACGGGTTGCAAAAAATGCGTTTTGTTGGTTAGTATCTTGAAAAGAATCAAATAAAATAAAACCCATAGGTAAAATAATTAATCCTAATAAAATAATATAATAAGGCGAAATTAATAGTCTGTATAGTTTTTTATTGTCCTTGCAAGTGTAGGTTTTTTTCATTACCAAATCTCCATTACATGAATATCTTCAGGATTAAAAGTAATATCTACTTGTTTGTTTAATTCAACATGGTCAGTAGTATGAATAGTGTAGGTTCTTTGGGCAGTTTTAACATCAATTTCCCAGTGAACGCCTTTAAAAATAATTGATTGTACTATACCTGTAATTAAGCCTTTTCCTTGGGAGACAATATCAATGTCTTCGGGACGAATAACAATATCTACATTTTCTTCTTTGCGAAAACCCTTATCTACACAATTAAAAGTTTGATTGTCAAAATGAACTAAAAAATCATCTTTCATCACTCCTTTAATTAAGTTAGATTCTCCTACAAATTGAGCTACAAAACGATTAGCAGGTTCGTTATAAATATCTTCAGGACTTCCTATTTGTTGAATTTCGCCATGATTCATGACAACTACTTTATCGCTCATAGTAAATGCTTCTTCTTGGTCATGAGTGACAAATAAAAAAGTAATTCCTGAGTTTTTTTGGATTTCTTTAAGTTCGTATTGCATTTCTTGTTTTAATTTTAAATCTAGATTAGATAAAGGCTCATCAAGTAATAAAACTTGGGGTTTGTTAATTAAAGCTCTTGCAATTGCTACTCGTTGTTGTTGTCCGCCTGATAATTGTTCAATGGTTCTTTTTTCAAGTCCTTGTAAACCCATAATTTTAAGGTATTTTAATACTTCTTTTTGGATTTGTTCTTCTTGCTCTTTCTTGTTTATTTTTTTGCATTTAAGAGCAGTTTGTTTTGCTTCAAAATCTTTGGTTAAAGTTTCAATTTGATTGTTAAAGTTATGTGTAATTTGGGTAGTTTTTTCTTGCGTTAAATCTTTGGTTAATTCTTGATGAAAAGTTTTTGATAAATTGGCTTTGTTAGTTTGATAATGAGTTTTATTAAGAGCTAAATTAGCTTTAATCTTGGAGTTAAAATCTTTTAAACGTAAGCCAAAAGCTACATTTTCAAAGACATTTAAATGAGGGAATAAAGCGTATTTTTGGAAAACAGTATTAATTGGTCTTTTGTGAGCAGCTACATTTAAAATGCTTTTTTCTTGAAATAAAACCTCTCCGCTACTAGGGTTTTCAAAACCGCCTAAAATACGTAAAATAGTAGTTTTTCCACAACCTGAAGGACCTAATAAAGTGACAAATTCATTTTGTTTAATTTCTAAATTTATGCCTCTTAAAATTAATTGATTGTCAAATACTTTGGTTAAATCTTTTAAAATAATTAATGTTTTCATGGTTTGATACCTATCTTTTTTGGAGAAATAAAGTTAATAATTATAATTATAATCGTAATTGCAATTGTAATTTGTAATTAAGTTTATAATTTATAAGTTTAAGTTGTAAATTGTTGTTTAATTAGCAATTATCAAATATAAAAAAATAGTCGATAAACTAAATGTAATAAGTTAGTCAATAAAATAATTATAAAGCAAAATAATCAATTTATAACAAAATAAAAAAGGAGTAATTAAAATTACAACAATAAACAATCAAAAAGGACCAAAATCTCTTAATATTTCAAATTTATTTATTGCTAATTTTAGCTTATCATAAAATTAATAAATTGCAATCATAAAGAGTGCTTTTTTTGCTGATATTGTTATAATATCTATAAATTTTGTTAAAATAAATGTGTTAAGAAAATTATAGTAAAATGATTTTTTGCAAATATTGATTCAAATAATTAAAAATTGTTGGATAAATGCTTATAAAGATTCTTATTATGTTTATTTTTTGGTATTTGTCAATTTGTTTATTTTCATTAAAATTTTATGTTGGATTTTTTTTATCATTTCAAATTAATTTACTAAAAAAATAAACCCAATTAAACTAACTAATTAATATATAAAAATATAAAGGAAGGTATATTATGAAATGGGAACCGCAAAGATTTGAATATCCTGAACCAGATAATCAACCGCAAAATCCGCCAAATTATCCAATTACGCCCAAAAAACCTAAAAATTATTTTGCAATTGCTACTAATGTAAGTACTATTATTGTAAATATTATGGTGATTTTCTTTATGTTTGTTTTAATTAAAGGATCTGAAAATCTTTCTAAGACTATGGGAAAAGACACCCAAGAAGATACTATGTGGGCACAAGAAAAAGAATACAGACCCAAAGGCAATCTTAATATTGATAGCTTTTCTGGATATGATGAAGTCAAAGACGAGTTAAGAGAATATATTTCAGCAGTAAATGATGATGCAAATGAAATGAACCCTTTTCCTCGTAAAGATTTACCAAGAGGAGTTTTATTGTACGGTCCTCCAGGAACAGGAAAAACTTATTTAGCTAAATGTTTAGCGGGTTCTGTTAAAGGTAAAGCTCCTTTTTTTTTTACTACTGGCTCTGATTTTGTCGAAAAATATATAGGAGTTGGAGCAGCTCGTTTAAGAGAATTGTTTAAAGTAGCTCAAGAAACTGCCAAACAACGTGGACAGAGTTATTATTTTATCTTTATTGATGAAATTGATGCTATTGGAACTGAAAGAAGCAAAGAAAAAAGCGCTCAAGAACATTCAGGTACTCTTAATGCTTTGTTAACTCAACTTGATGGAGTAGATTCAGATGAAAAAACTCCGCAAGCTATTGTTATTGGAGCAACTAATCGTAAAGATTTTTTAGATGATGCCTTAATTAGAGAAGGGCGTTTAGGGAAGCACATTTATTTAGGCACTCCAGATTTAAAAACAACCCAAGCCTTACTTATATCTTTTATGAAACGCGAAAACATTAAAAAAACAAATTATCCTTCAGATGATGAATTAAAACAAGTGGCAAAAACTTTGCACGGATCTAAATTTACTCCTGCAGATATTAATTCTTTAGTGAAAGAAGTTAAAAAGATAGCCTCCAAAGATACTAATTCCCCAAACAAAATTACACCTTTGCATATCTATGATGCTATGGATTTAATTTTAATGGGTCCTGAATTAAAACAAAGTATCTCTAAAGCAGATAAAAAAAGAGTTATTAATCATGAATTAGGACATGCCATAGTAGCTCATGCTCTAGGGTTTGATGTGCATCGTGTAACTGCTAAACCAAGAGGACAAGCAGCAGGATATACTATCTTTTTTTCTGCTAGTAATGAAGGCGAACAAGCTGATCAACTTTTAACTAAACAAGATTTATTAAAACAAATGATTACTGCTTTGGCAGGACGTGCAGCTGAAGAAGCATTTGAAACAAGTGTTAGTTTTGGTTGTTGTGATGATTTGAAAAAGGCGCATACTATTGCTACTAAAATGGTAAAAGAGTTTGGAATGTCATTAGGTTCGGAAAGTATGGATTTTAGTTTGGATAATGATACTCAAACTAAAGAAATTAATGCAATTATTCAAGCTAGTTATAATGCAGCTAAAGAAATTATTGAAAAATATAAAGAAGATCCAAATGATAAAGATAACAAAACTCCTAATTTACAATGGAAAAATTTAAGTGAAAAACTTGCTACACAAAATTTAGGAAAAGATGCTTTTGTTGCTGAAGAAAGTAAATATTTTTATACAACAACAATTTCAATTGATGAAGTTCAAGAAACACAATCAAATAAGAAAAAAGAATACAAAATAAAATTAGAAGATAAAAAATTTACTCAAAGACCTGAAGAAACTCCAACTCCACAACCAACTTCCCCTAGTGATAATAATCAATAATTACATTACAAAAAACAAATCTTTTATATACTTTTTTACAATTTAATACCCTAATAAACCCGTCTTAATTGATGGGTTTTTTATTTTGTTTACTTTATATTTTTTATTTTTTTATATCCCTTAAAACTGCATAATTAATTAATATTTGCAAAAAGACAAAAATTATTGTATAATATCTAGTAATAAATACTTTGATGATTTTTATAAATAATAATAATCATTTATTTTAAAAACAATTTCAAAAATATTTATCTTTTTTGATACATTTATCATAATTATGACAACAAAACCCCCAACAATCGCTTATATGATATTAAAAAACTTTAGGGAGCAATAAATTGTGTAAAAACATTAAATTCAAAATCTTTTTATCAATGATTAATTATCGATTATACGGTCTTATAAATTAATTATTAGATAATTATATAAATTCATTTGTTTAGTAAGTAATTATTTATAATTATAATACTATTTTAATAAAGCCCAAAAGCCATTTATCAATTGGCTATTTTTATAACATTTATTTATAATATCAATTTATTTTATTTAATTTTTTTATTTTAATGTTGATTTTCATTATTTGCATTTTTTTACTTATTTTGGGAAAGCTAAATATTTATTCATTTATTATTTCATTTCACAATCTTTTTTATATTTACAACTGTTTTATTTTTAATTTATTAGATTTTTAATTATTTTTTATATTTTTTCCTAACTTACTTTTTTATTCATTTTTCCAATTTTTCATTTTGCCTATTTTAGTTTTATTTTAAAAACTATTTAACAAAACCATTTATTTGTTGTCGTTGTTATGCTATTTTTTTATCTATAAATAAATACCAACCCAAAAACACAAGAAAAAAAGAAAACCAACATAGCAATATAGCAAAAAGAAAATTATTAATAGTTATTTAAAATGATTGTATATTTAAAAATATAAAGATATTTTCAAAACATAAAAAAACATATAAAAAAAAATATAAAACCATATAAAAGGAGATAATTAACTTGACTTATGATTAGCGATATTAGTGATATTTGTATTAATTTTTTTAATAAGGTAAAATTTTTTTTGTCGAAAGTAAAGCAATATTTAATTAAAAATAAGGTATTTTGGTATTTTAATTATTTTTTGGTAGCTGTTTGTATTTTTTTTTATTGTGGTTGCATATTAAAGTTTTTGCTAAGAAACATTCCAATCCTAATGCTCTTAAAGGAGGTATTTTTGTAGGAATGGGTCCTGTTTGTTTACAATCTGATGAGGATGCTTCGGTTTCATATAGCCATCTTACTTTAGAAGATGAACGTTTAACTGGATTTGAAGTTTTGTTATTGAAAGAAATTGCCAAACAACAAGGTAAAGAATTAGAATTAACAATTAATACTTTTGCAGGATTATTAGGCGATATTGAAACAGGTAAAGCCGATATAACTGCTTCATGTCTTGCTATTACTGAGGATAGAAAAGCTAAAGTTGATTTTAGTATTGCATATAATGTTCCTATGAATGGATTTGTAGTAAGAAGGGACAATAAAGATTTTGAATCTAATCTTTTTGGACACAACGCAAGAGTCAAAGATAAAGATTTATTTGCTCACTTAGACAATTTATATGAAAATGCCAAAAAGGAAGGCAAAGAAAAATCATTTACTTTTATAGCTGTTACTGCTAGTACTACTGATACAGATTTTTTAGGTAAAGGTTATATTAAAAAATTATTAAACAATAGAGATATTATCAAAAAAGAAACTTCTTCAGATAATATTGGACCTAATTTAGAATTTATTAGAAATAATAAAGCAGATATTTTTGTAGTTGATGATGTAATAGCACATTATAATACTGAAGGAGACAAAGATTTAAAGTATTTTATTCTTGATTCAACTGATCCTCAATTGCAATCAGGTCCTAATGGTGTAGGAGTTGTTGTTAAAAAAGGTGATACCAAAAGACAAAAAGAAGTTAATGATGCTTTGAGGAAAATATTTAATTTAGAATATGTAAAAGACAAAGATGGAAAAGATACAGATGTTATTGAAGATCTTAAATATATTCTTACAAGATTGCATGAATTAAAGAAAGAGAAAAGAACAAAGTACCAAGAAACTAGATACAAAGATTTAAAAGGCAAAAATACAAGAAAACCAGAAGAAGAAAAAAATTTATTACTTTATTTAAAGTTTTAGATAAATTTATTCTTAGAAATCTACAAAAAATTGATGAAGCCCAAGAAAGATTTGATGCATTAAAAGAGATTAAATTAGAATTTGATACTTTGGAAAAATGTTTATACGGCAAAAGACAAGAAATAAAAGAAGAACACGACCAATTAAAAAATAAAAAGGCATATAATTCTAAAACTCAAAAAAACAATCAAAACCTAAACCAAAGAACCCAAGAAGAAGAACAAAAATTTAGAGTTTTAAAAAATGTGCCTTTGCTTTTGAAGATGATACAGAAAAAGAAAAAACCATAGCCGCACACATTTCATTAAAAAATCAATTTGAAGAAATAAAATTAGAATTTGATACTTTGGAACAATGTTTAGACAAAGACCAAACCAAATTACAAAATGTTAAAGATAGATACACAAAATTAAAAGAAAAAAACACAAGAACCCAAGAAGAAGAAAAAGAATTTAATAATTTAGAAACAACTACAAGAAGTAGCAACGAACAAGACAATACAAAAGAAACAAGCGAAATAATTCGTTTAGAAAAAAAACTTAATAGCATTAGAGACAAATTAAAAGAATTTGAAGATAGAGTTTATAATGCTACTTATAAAATGAGAAATATTAAAAATTTAGGTTTGTGGCAAAAAATGTGTTATAATTTCCCATCTTATAAAAAAGGGTTATATAATACCTTATTAATTAGTATTGATGGTTTATTAATAGGTTTTTTATTAGCTTTATTTTTAGTAGGCACAAAGACTAAAGTAACAAATACAAGAACCAATAACACTTTTGTAAAAGCATGTTATAAAATGATTTCTAAATGTGTTGATACCTTATATTTGGTTATTAAAAGGAGTGCCAATTGCAGCTCAAGCAATGTTAGTATGGTTTTCTACTAGTTTGTGGTGGCCTAGTAAAGGCCTTATGCCTGATTTATTTCCTGATGGATTCCCCCAAATTAACCAAATAAATGCTGCATTATTTGTAATTAACCTTAATGCTGGTGCGAGTCTTACTATGATTTTAATGCAAAATATTAAATTTGTTGATAAAGGACAAATTGAGGCTGCTTTTTCTTTGGGAATGACTCAAAGACAAACTTTTTACAATATTATTTTTCCGCAAGCATTAAAAAAATCGGTTCCTTTTGTCATAACTCAATTTATTACCAATATTAAAGATTGTACCTTTTTTGCTTTTATTGGGC
Source organism: Rice orange leaf phytoplasma (assembly GCF_001866375.1). NCBI lineage: Bacteria > Bacillati > Mycoplasmatota > Mollicutes > Acholeplasmatales > Acholeplasmataceae > Candidatus Phytoplasma > Rice orange leaf phytoplasma. The sequence continues at coordinate 11,095 of NZ_MIEP01000008.1, forward strand.
TTGTTGAAATGGGCTGGATTGCTAACCGAAATATGGGAATTACTGCTGATGTCATAACTCCTTTTGTCCTTCTTTCCATAATTTATTTGGTTTTAATTCAGTGTAATAATACTTTGGCTAAAATATTTAGAAAAAAAATTAAACCCTTCTTTTAGACCTGTGACTAGTGTTTAAATTTTTAAATGATGATAAAATAATTATAAATTAAATATAATATTTAATAATTAAAATTACAAGTTGCAAAACAAATATTCTTATCATTACAAAATTGAGATTTTTGTCAATTTTCAAAAAATAGACCCACTTTTTAGTAGGTCTTCATTATTTGAGTCAAAATTGTAACAAATAAACAAATAGTAATTACGCACTTTATTGAGGGTTTTACTACATAAATAATTTCTTTTGTCAACTTTAAGGCAAAAATGCGTTTTTAAAAATTATTTTTTTAGTATAATATAGGTATATTAGATAATATTTAGTATTTTGATTGGGTGTTTAAATTTTTAAATCAAAAATAATGATTCAAATCAAAAGCAATAATTCAGCTTATTTTAAAAACCAAATTAATACTAACAATAATATTAAAATTAACTTGTAAAAAAGTTATAATCTAGATTTTAATATCAAATCTAAATCTAAAACTAAATATTTGCAAAAAATTTATTTTTTACAACCCGCCTCAAAATCAATTTCTTTGGCAAAAAAAATATAAGCCAAGTTTAAAAATTATAAATAATTCAAAAAATTGTTTACCCCAAAGTCAATTATTTTTTCAATTATTTATGATTTTGAAAATTATTAAAAATGTTTATCAATAAAAAATTGCTTTTGGAGATTTTCATATCCAATAAAAAATGCAATATTTGAAAAAACCAAAGAAAACTGAAAAAATATTTTTTGTTAATAATTTAAAATTATTATCAAATTGCCCAAAACCATCAATAATCCACCTAATATTTTTTATTATATTTCTTTTCTTTTTCTTTTCTGGATAATATTTTAATTATTCAAAATTTGATTTTGACTCTTATAAAATACTTTTAACCTAATAAATAACATTTTTGCTACAATAAAATACAAGCAAGTTTCCTAAAAGTTTTCGTGCATTTGTTGCAAGTCTTTTATTGCATTTAATTTATTGAATTGCAATTGCTGTTTGATTTTTATTTTGGGCATTTTGCAAGTCTTTTATTGATAAATTAAATAAATGCAGCATTATCGTATCCCAATCCCGCTTTTGCAAAAACATCTAAATTGACAAAACGAAAAAATATTTACTAAATAATTCAACAATGCCAACAACAACCAAAAACCAAACCTAAATATATTTTTCAATGCTCAATTCCGGATTTGCAATCCCAATTCAATCCCAATTTTTATTTTTTTAATTTTTAATTTTCAAAACATTTCAAGAAATTATTTTCATCTTTAATTATGAATAATTTCCAAATTACAAACTGGAGGTTCCAAGTGAATGACATTAAATTTTTTGCTTTAGGAGGATTGGGCGAAAGTGGAAAAAATTTTTACGTCTTGCAAATTAACGAATCTTATTTTTTACTTGATGCTGGACTAAAATATCCCAATACCGCTCTTTATGGCATCGATTCTATGATTGCTGATTATTACAAATTACAAGATATCAAAGACAAGATTAAAGGCGTTTTTTTATCATCAGCTTTTGAAACCAATTTGGGTGCCTTGCCTTACTTGATGAAAGATTTTGATATCCCTGTTTATGCTTCTTATTTTACGATGCAAGTTCTAAAAGCGCATTTTCAAAGTCATAAAATTAATTACCGCAATTTTAATCTACAAATCGTTAAAAGCGATGAAAGACTTATTTTTGATGATGTGGCAGTGGCTTTTTTTGCTACATCGCAATTGATTCCTGAAACATTGGGAATGGTTTTTCAAACTAAACGAGGTAGCATCGTTTACTCTGGCGACCTTAAATTATTGCATTCTAAAAATAAATTTTTTCAAACTAATTTTACAAGATTAGCTCAATTAACACAACCCAAAGTACTTGCCTTTTTGCCTTCTTGTCGTGGGGCTTTTAGCACATCTGCGCATAATAATGATGCATCGAGTTTTGAGCACAAATTGAATAACTATTTTAGCAATCACTTGCTTAAATCGAAAGGTATTATTGTTATTCCTTCTTTGATGCCTGATTTGTTAAAAATTCAATCCATAGTGGATTTGGCATGTAGACTTAATTTTAAAATAACTTTTTTAGGTAGAAAAAGTGAAAAAATTATTGATATTGCTTTGAAAAAAGGTTTTTTAAAAGTGCCTTCCTTCAATTTAGTGGAATTAAAAACACTAGAAGACTCCAAAAAACATCCAAAATTAGTTGTCTTTGTGCTAGGTAAACATTTTGAATCTTTGTTTCATTTGCAAAAAATGTGTCAAAAAACAGACACTTTAATTCATTTAACGCCCCAAGATTTAGTGTTGTTAATGTCCAAAGAAATGGCAGGAATTGCCAAAATGCAATCTCAAACCCTAGATCTTTTGTCACGCCACAATATTCAAGCCCATGTTTTGGTAAAAGACTTAGACGCTTGTTCCAATGATTATGAAAAAACCCTCAAATTGATGCTTAATTTTTTAAAACCTCAATACATTATTCCTGTTATGGGTGAATATCGTCATCAATATCAAGTGCAAAAAATTGCCCAAAGTTTAGGATTCAAACTCAACCAAACTTTCTTGTTAGAAAATGGCAGTATTTGGCATTGTGACCCACAAAAAGATGCCTTTGCCGAATCTAATACTGGCGTTCTTACAGAAATTTTAATTGATGGTACTCCTGTTATTGGTGGGCAAGATTTTATTATGAAAGACCGTGAACTTTTAGCAGCGGATGGAGTTGTAATTGTTGTTGCCAATGTTAATGCTAAACACAAAAAAATAGTAGGTGCTCCACAATTAGTAAGTAAAGGCTTTTTGGCAGATTCTGAAACTAGTCATATTTTTCCTAAGTTAAAAGCTATTTTTGATGAAAAAAGTGAAATTTTTTTGAAAAAAAAGTATCTTAAATGGAATGATTTCAAAAAAAATATTAGAGAATCGTTAGTTAAATTTTTATTCAAAGAAACTAAAAAAAGACCTATTGTTATTCCTATTTTCATTAGTATTAAAAGTGAATAAAACGAATAATAAATACAAATAAATAAGATACAAAATAATAAGAAAGTTGTTAAAAAACAATAATTCAATATAAAAAAGTTAATTTATTGTTGTTGTGCCTTCCTTTTGTTTTTTGATCTTTTGTTTTTCCAATTTAACCAATCTGACAATTTATTTTTGTATTTTTCATTTTTGCACTACTTCACCCCAAATAAACCCTAATTACAACCAACTAACATCTATTTTTAATACCAATTTCTTTTGATATTTTAATTATATTCCAAATATTTTTCATTACCAAAAACCTTTATATGGCAAATAATTGGCATCCCTAAAGCAAATTAAAGGAGAATGATGTGAAAATAAAAGTTGCAACCACTTCTACTAGTTGTCTCGATTATTACTCGCATTCTTGTGATATTGACATTTTTAGAATCAAAATTTTAATCGACGATCAAGAATATATTGATGGTAAAACCATGAAATACGATCAATTTTATCAAATGTTTAAAAACAACTCTGATTTTATGCCTAAAACTTCGCAAGTATCAGTTGGCGAAATGGTAGTTTATTTTGAAAAGTTAGCTTTACAAGGTTATCAAAAAGTTTTTGTAACTACGCTATCTTCTGCTTTAAGCGGCACTTATAATGCTATTATTCAAGCAGGAAAAATGGTATCAGATAAAATTGAGGTACACTGTTATGACACTAAAACTGTCTGTTTTTGTGAAGGTTTTTTTGCCCTAGAAGCTTATCGTTTATTTGCAGAAGGCAAATCCCTAGAACAAGTTGTTAAGCATTTAGATTTCATTAAAGAAAATAATACCATTTTTTTTATGACCAAAAAGCTTACACAATTAATTAAAAATGGACGTTTAGTAGGAGTAAAAAGTTTTTTGGGGCGCCTTTTGAGAATAAATCCCATTTTGCAAGTTCAACAAGATGGCAAAATTGCCTTAATTAAAAAGACTTTAAGTTCCCACAAAGCACTTTTAGCCATAACTTCTAAAATCAAAGAATATACCCAAAATCATGATTATCAAATCCATTTAATTTTTACAGGGCACCCTGAATTAAAAAACGAGTTTCAACAAGTTTTAGAAACCCAATTAGGCTTAAAAAATTTAGTACAAATCCCTTTAACTCCTGTTGTTGGGTGTCATGTAGGAGACAGCGCTATTGGAGTAGGAATTATTAGAAAACCTAAATTTCAAAAATAGTACCATTTTCCATTATTATAGTTTTTGCAAAATTGAAAAATAGTATAAATATTAATTCTTGCTCCTTAATTCTTGCAAAATGTATTTTTTGGGTTCCTGCACGACTGTATTTCTACACCAAAATATCTCAATAATACATATTTTGCAAATATTTGTCATAAAACAATTTTATTATTTGACTTTTTGGCTAAATGTTGGTATAATAATTATTGGTTAAAATTAAAAAAACTTTTGAATAACTTATTTTATTTTGATGCCACTTTAAGATATTATTTTTATTTGTGCTTTATGATTTATTCCAAGGTATAAATAAAAAATATTAGGCCCGTTGGAGAAACGGTTAACTCACATGCCTTTCACGCATGCATTCACGGGTTCAAATCCCGTACGGGTCACCAATTTGATAAAAAAGCACCCATAGCTCAATTGGATAGAGCATCTGACTACGGATCAGAAGGCTAGGGGTTCAAATCCTCTTGGGTGTGCCATTAAAACATCATAAATGAAATTAACGGGAAGTAGCTTAGCTTGGTATAGCGCCTGGTTTGGGACCAGGAGGTCGCGGGTTCAAATCCTGCCTTCCCGACCATTCCTTAATTAACTATTTATGCGGGCGTCGTATAATGGCCATTACCTTAGCCTTCCAAGCTAAAGACGTGGGTTCGATTCCCATCGCCCGCTCCATTTATTATTCCCCATAATAAATATAAAATAAAACTATAAATTAAAAAGTTAAACCGCTTATCTCATCAATAAGCGGTTTAACTTTTATTATATATTAACACAACAAAAAAAGCTGCAACAAATTGTTACAACTTTTCTTTCAAACTATTAAATTATTTTTTTAGTCTTAAAAAAATCATACATGCGGTCTTCATCAATATGAGGGCTTACAAAATTAGCAATATTTTTTAAATCTTCTATTTTGGTATTTCCCATAGTAATTGCCACATCAGCTAATTTAAGCATTTCAAAGTCGTTGGGACCGTCTCCCATACAAATTAATTGATGATTGGGATAAAGATCCTTAATTTGCTTAATTCCGTATGATTTGTCTATTTTTTGATACATTATATCAACAAAACCACTATCCCAAAAGTAAGCTTTTAATTGGGGCATATTTTTTAAAAATTGTTGTATCTTTTCTTTATCGTTTTCTTTTTCATGTAATAATACCATTTGATAAACTTTTTGTTGCTCAAAAAAAGCATCATTTAGAACTAGTTTTTGTTCCCCTTTAAAACTGCTAATATTGTTGAGTGTTTGGTCGTTTTGTAAATTTATGGCAAAAATTTGGTCCAAGGTAAAAAGAGTTAAAGCAACTCCATTTGTAGCAGCTGCTTTTTTTACTTGCATAACATCTTTTTGGTCAAAACAAACCTCATTAAGGACTTTTTCTTCTTGCGTCTTTTTTGCTTGCATTGTAAGAGCGCCGTTGCACAAAACCAAATATTTAAATAAAGGTCTTAATTCTTTTAAAACTCCTAATCTAGCATAACTTCTGCCTGTAGCAATTCCTAAAACTACATTAGTATCTTGTGAAAGCTCTTTGATTAACGCTTTTGTCTGAGGCAAAATAGCTTTATTTTTATTACTTCTTAAAGTGCCGTCAATATCAAAAAAAATTAGTTTTTTCATAAACTTTATTACCTATTTTCTTTATGAATATAATTTATAATTTCTTTTTTGCTAAAAATATCAATTTTATACAATAATTAATTACAATTATTGCTTATATTATACTATAATATAGGTAGTAATAATCGTTAAAATAGGAAACTTTAACAGTTTTTTATTGATTTTAATGAGATTTAAAGGAGAATAATTTTTATGAATAATTTAGACCCAAAGATTAATAACTATAATTCCGATGTTTCTTTCTTTGCTTTGGGAGGGCTTGGCGAAGTTGGGAAAAACATGTATGTTTTTGAAATTCACAAGCAAATTTTTATTGTAGATTCAGGGATTTTGTTTTCAGATGATTTTTTGTTAGGAGTCAATTACGTCATCCCCGATTATGATTATTTATTGAAAAACGAATCGCGTATTGTAGGGCTTTTTGTTACTCACGGACATGAAGATCATATTGGAGGCATTCCTTATTTGCTTAAAAAAGTGCGTATTCCTAAAATTTTTGTCTCAGGGATTGCATATTATTTGTTAGAACATAAATTAGCAGAGCATAAAGAAATTGGCGCCCTGCCCAAAATAGAAAAATACAGCCATGATACCAAATACGAATTTAGCCATCAAGTAAATGTGTCTTTCATCAGACTTAACCATTCTATTCCTGACAATTTTGGGATCGTTTTTAACACCAAATACGGCAATATTTTTTATACTGGGGATTTTAAAATTGATTATACTCCAGTAGGTCCAGAAGCGCAATATGATAAATTAATCAAGATTAAACAAGAAGGCGTTTTGTGCCTGCTTTCTGATTCTACTAATGCCGAGCAATCTGGGTTGGTCCAATCCGAAAGTACTATTGGGGCTTCCATTAATGAACTTTTTGTAAATATTGCAGACCGCATCATTATTGTTACTTTTGCTTCTAATTTTTACCGCATCAAACAAATTGTAGAAGCTGCTATTCAGACTAAAAGAAAAGTTGCAGTGTTTGGGCGCAGCATGGAAAAAGCTTTGGAAATTGGCAAAAAACATGGCTATCTTAACATTCCTGAAGGCACCCTTGTCACAAGTAATAACATTCACAAATATCGCGATATTATCTTGCTTTGCACCGGCTCACAAGGAGAGCCCTTAGCAGCTTTAAGCAGAATTGCTAACAACACTCACAGACAAATTAAGTTAAGTCCCAAAGATACTATCATTTTTTCTTCTTCTCCCATTCCTGGCAACCAAGAAAACATTAATAAAATTTTTGATTTACTTTTCAAAAAAAATGTCAATGTCATCACTCACGGACCTTTAATTAACACTCACGTATCAGGACACGGTAACCAAAATGACCTGAAATTGATGCTTTCGCTTACCAAGCCTAAATATTTTATTCCAGTTCACGGTGAACATCGCATGTTAATTGCACACAAAAATTTAGCTCTAGAATGTGGCATTCCAGAAAGTAATATTTTTATTTTGGAAAACGGACAAATGGTAAACTTAGCTCCTGAAAAAGCTGCTATTACCGAAAAAATGAATGTAGGCAACGTCTTTATCGATGCTTCTGGAATAGACGATGTGGGCAATGCCATCCTAAAAGAACGTCGTAGTCTGAGTGAAAAAGGCTTATTTTCTGTTGTTATGAGTATTGATTTAAAAAGAAAAAAAGTCCTTAATTTGCCAACAATTGTTTCTCGTGGCTTTATTTATATGAAAGATAATCAAGAAATGATTAAACAAATTTCTTATGATATTAAAAATAGTATTGAAACTGCTATTAAACAAGATGAAGTGCAAAAAGAGACTTTAAACAAAATTATCGTTGATTATCTTGCCTCTAAAATATACGGAATTACTTTAAGAAATCCAATTATTATTCCTATTATTTTGACATTTTAAAAGTAGTTTATAGCATTTTTTCATTATTTTCTTATTTCCATTATTTTAAAAAACCATTTTCAAAACCATTTGCAAAACTATTTGATTTTTTACAATGATATCTTTTTTTGCAAATAGTGCACCAAATTTATTTTATTATTTATCGAATTATTTTTTTATTCCAAATTTATTTCGATTTTTATATTAACACCGTTTTTAATATTAAAATTTTTTATTGAACCACAATAAATAACTTTTTTAAAAAATAAAACGGTCTTTTTTTTTAAATATTGTGGGACCATTTTAATAACTTTTTACCCTTTTTATTCTTTTTTCTTTTCTTGCATTGATTTTCCTTTTGTTTTTCCTTTTAGGATATGCAGATGTTGCATTAAAAAACATTTTGCCTTTGGATTTGCCTTAGGATTATAAATATTTTTCAAAATTAAACCATTATTTAACTAAAAATAAAAAACCTTCTACATTTTATAACTCAAATTAATTATAATTTAAAATTTTTAATAGCACTATTACATTTTAAAAATAAAATATAATATTTTTAATATATGAATATCCCATTTTTGCACGCCAAAAATTCATTCATTAATTTATTTTATCAAAGGAGAATTACATAAATAATTATGGTAATTGTTTATACGAGTTTTAGTTGTGTTTCTTGTAAAAAAGTTAAAAAATGGTTCAAAGCTCATGGGGTAAGATATGAAGAGCGGAATTTGTTAAATTATAAAATGCAACCACAAGATCTGGATTTAATTTTAAAAAATTGTGATTATGGGTTTGATGATATTATTTCGCAACGTTCCAAAATTTTTAAAGAAAAACAAATAGATTTGGAAACTATCAACACCGATAACATCAAAAAAATTATTATTGAAAATCCTGAAATTTTAAAAAGACCTATCATTATTAAAGATCAAAAAATTTAAATTGGGTATAATGAAGAAGAAATTCGTATTTTTATTCCCAAAAAACTGCTTTTTTACTTGATGGAAAATAATGTTAATTTTTATAAAGATAAAGAAAATAATCAATATGAAACAGTATTGCAAAACTTTTTTAAAAAATATAAATAATGAAGAGCAATATTTTTGTTGCAAAAAGTCTCTTATCATTTGCAAAGTTTCTTTTATCATAAACAAACTCAAGTTTAAAAACAATATTTGCCCCTTTCCATTTATAAATTGGCTATTTATAAAAGATGTAATTAAAAAAATAAACTAAGTTGCAACTTGCAAGACTTTCAAAAAGCAATTTTAATCAAAAATAATTTTGCAAAAATGATTTTCAATTCAAAGTTAGAATGTTTTTCAAATATTCTATTTTTTTTATATAAATTGCAAATATTAGCTTGTTATTTTATCTTTTTTCAGTTTATTGTGATATATAATAAAAGAAGTGATGACAAATTTTGGTCTTTTTTGCAAAACCAAAGACAACAAAAACTGCCAAAATGCAAGAAATATTAAGGAGGTATTAAGTGATGTTAAATTATAGTTTCAAATTGAACAACAATCAAGTAGCAACAATTAAAAAATTCTACTACAAACAATTAAAATTATCACCTAATAAAACGGTTGCTTTTGTTATAGATGAATCTTTGGCTAAAATAACAGTTTATAATAACGGAACTTTGTTAGTGCAAGGAAAAAATACCTTATCTATCGTTGCTTTTATTAAAAAAATATTGCAAATGAAAACAGTTAGCGATAATAGCGAAACAAAAGAAGTTAGCCATTCATTAGTCAAACAAGTCCCAACGTTAAAAACTAAAAGCAATGCAAGGACAAATTCATTTTTGCCACTTTATAACAAAAAAACTTATTATCTTCCATCCATTGGTTCTGATGAAGTAGGTACAGGAGATGTTTTTGGTCCTGTTATTGTTTGTTGTGTTTACTTGACTGCTAAAAATATTGTTTTTTTGCAAAAATTAGGAACTATTGCCGAATCCAAAAAAATCTCAGATGAAAAAATAATGCAGCTAGCTCCTTTAATTATGAAAGAAGTTATTTATTCTGTTAAAATAATGATGCCTTTAGAATACAATCAAACAATCAAACAATGTAATCTCAACAAAATTAAGGCTTTAATGCATAACGAAGCAATTAAGCAAACCGTTTTAAAAGCTTCTCCAAATGTTCCTGTCATTTTGGATCAGTTTTGTTTTCCTAAAAATTATTTTAATTATTTGCAAGACCAAAAAGCCCAAAATGAGATTTATACAAAGATTATTTTTGAAACTAAGGCTGATAGTTCTTATTTTAGTGTTGCTGTGGCTTCTGTTATTGCTAGATATCTTTTTTTAACACAAATAGCAAAACTTTCTAAGCAAATTAATTCCAAATTGCAATTAGGAGCAGGCAAATTGGTAGATTTGCAAATTGATTTGATAGTAAAACAACACGGATTAGAGATTTTGCCTCAAATTGCTAAGTGTAATTTTAAAAATATTGTGCGCAAAATGGAATAAATTTATAATATTGGTGCTTAATTACAAGTTTATTTATCCAAAAACACATTTAAAGGAGTTTTTATGTCAACTATTTTTACTAAAATTATCAAAAAACAAGTTCCTGGTTATCTACTTTATGAGGATAATTTAGTAGTTGCTTTTTTAGATATTACCCAAGCGACCAAAGGACACACTTTGGTGGTTCCTAAACAAGAATATCGTGATATTTTGATGATGCCCGAAGATGTTTTTGCCCATTTGTTTAAAGTAGTACATCAAATAAGCAAAGTATTAATGGATGTTTTTCAAGCTCAGGGAATCAATTTATTAAATAATAATGGCAAAGTAGCAGGGCAGACTGTTTTTCATTATCATGTGCATTTGATTCCTCGTTTTGATGAAAAAGAAATTAATTTGGTTTTTAAAAATAATGCTTCTTTGATGTTTCCTCAAGATTATGAAAAAGTTCAAAAAGCTATTTTAGCGCATTTGAATAAATAAAAAATATATTGTTAAGGAAACATAAAATAAATATATTGCTGTCTTGCTTTTTTTGATGATAAAACCTTTACAAAATATTTATATGGCTTTTTATCGGTCTTTTCTAACTGTTTCATTTATTTAGACAACTTAATATTTTAATATAACATTTAAGACCAGCTTAATTGTTGGTCTTTTTTGTTTATAAAATGGCACAATTATTAACTTATAATAAAAAAACCAAACTATTAAAATAGTTTGGTTTAATCATAGATATGTAATTGGAAGCAAAATTAGCTTTTGCGAGTTACTTTTAAGAAATGATAAAAAAATTTGTCAAATAAATGATATTCTTCTAAAATTTGAAAATCGTTTTTTAATAGCCATTCTTGAAGATAATCTTGATTGCTTTGTGATCCTAATATAAAATGTTTGCTTTTATCAGGACTTTTTTCAAGTATTTTAGTAATAGCATAAGTTCCCATACCACAAATTAGGGCAAGATCAAAATCTTGGCAAATGTTTTGGAATCCGTTACTTAAACAAAAAGTAACTGGATAGCAAGCAAGGTTTTTTTGGGCTTGAAATAAAGGTTTTAATCTTATATCTGCTGCAATTGCTTGTTTGATATAGCCTTGTTGAAAAGCCTTTTTGAGTACTAAACCATGATCTGTTCCGATGTCTACAACGGTGTCATAATTTTTAGTAAGAGATGCAATAAAAAGGATTCGTTTCATTTTATTTGTGGTTGTGGTACAAACTTTTTAATTTGCTTTGTTTAGCTGGAGTTCTGAGTCGTCTTAGAGCTTTGGATTCAATTTGGCGGATTCTTTCTCTAGTAACTCCAAATAAAGTGCCTACTTCTTCTAAAGTGTGGGTTTTGCCATCTAAAAGACCATAGCGCATTTTTAATACTTTTTCCTCGCGGTCAGTTAAGGTATTTTCTAGGACTTCATCTAAAAGCTTTTGAGTTACTTCTTTCATCATGTATTCGTGGGGGGATAAAATGTTGGGATCTGAGATAAAATCCCCCAAAGAAGTTTCGTCTTCTTCGTTTTCTCTTGCGGGAGCTTCCAAAGAGATGGGTTTTTTTTCAATATATTGGATGCTGCGAATTTTTTCAGCAGAAATATTCATTTTGTCGGCTAACTCTTCAACTGTAGGTTTTTTCTTAAGTTTTTGAGTTAATTTGCGAGTGCAAAGTGCCATTTTATTAATAGTTTCTACGATGTGGACAGGAATTCGGATAGTTCTTGCTTGATCGGCAATCGCTCTTGTGATGGCTTGTCTAATCCACCAAGTGGCATAGGTAGAAAATTTAAATCCTTTTTGATAATCGAATTTATCTACTGCACGCATTAAGCCCATGTTGCCTTCTTGGATTAAATCAAGAAACAAAATGCCTCTTCCAATATATCGTTTGGCAATGGAAACTACTAATCTATAATTGGATTCTACCAAAATATCTTTGGCGCGCCTTGCTTGTTCGATTTGGTCATGTGCTTCTTGGAGTTGTTCTTCGGATAATTCAATTTCTTTGGTTTTGTGCTTGGCAAGCTTTTGTTTGGCTTGTTTTCCTAAAAAAACTAAAATGGATTTTTTTTGTTCTTCTGCTAGCGAAAGCAAAGGGATTTGACCAATTTCTTTTAAATACATGCGAACTGAGTCATCCATTTTAATATCAGAATTGATTTTAGAAATTTCTTCTTTAGAAATTTTTTCATCTTCGTCTTCTTCTAATTCTATGAGTTTTTCATCTGATATTAAGTCCTCTTCAGAAATGTCAAAATCTTGGATGTCTTCTTCTGAGTCTTGTGTGTTGTCTTCATCTTTGTTGTCATCTGTGTTTTCTAAGTTTGTATTTGTTAATTCGGAATCAAGGTCAGTAAAATCATCATTGGTGGTGTTTGTTTGGGGGTGCGTATCATTTTGATTGGGGTTTTCATTTAGAGATGGAGCTGCTTGTGTTTCGCAAGAAATAATTTGAATACCTTGTTCTTTTAGGTTTTGTGCTATTTGTTGATATGGTATTTTTATGTTTTGATTTTGCAAAAAAGACATAATTAATTGAGATGTTAGTTTTTGTTCGCTTCCAGCTTGCTCATTTAAAGTTTTGATTATGTTATCGAATTCCATTTATTAACTCCCTTTTTTCTTTTTTTAATTAAAATTTGGCTATGAACTTGTTTTGATTTTGGTTTTTTGGATGATTTGTTTTTTAACAAAATATATCATTTACTAATTCGCTTAATTGTTGTTGTAATTGTCTTCTTTCTTTTTTGAGTTTGTCTTTCTTTTTTTGTAATTTGTTTTTTTCAGTGTTATCTATTGGAAGTAATTTATCATTTAACTCATTTATTTTTTGTTGTTTTTGTTCCATTTTGTCGCGGATTTCTAATTCTTTTATATAATTGTTAAATATTTTGCCTTCTTTATCTTGTAAAAGAGGGCGCTTTTCCATTTTAAAAAAATGATGTTTTTCGATAGATGTCAATAAATCATCAATATTTTCTTTAAATTTGGTGTTTTTGATTTCTTCCCAAGGGATACAAGTTTGTTTAGGATTTTTCTTGTAATAATTTTTAATATAGTTTAGCAGACAACTGCATTGCAAGTCATCAAAACCGGGGGTTTTTTTGATGGTGGCAAATGTTTTGGGGTTTTGGGTTTTGAAAAAAGCAGCATTTAAAAGCAATTCTATGATGATTTCTATTTTAATGTCAAATTTGGTTACATTTAATTGTTGTTTGGTGTGAGCAATGTAAGGAGGTTTTGGGGCTTTGTTAATGGAGACTTGAGAATTAAGGTTAACTGTTAGTTGATATGTTTTTTGTAAGTATTCTTGATAAAGCATTTTGATTTCAAAACTTGAGGATTGGAATAGTTCTTGTAATTCTTTTTTGGTTTTGGCTTGGTTGTAAGAATCCATTTGTTGGCAAATCAAATCCACTTTCAAAGCTAAAAAATCCTTTAAATTATCAGTTATAAGGTGTTGGTATTTTTCGGGTCCTTCAGTTTTGATGTATTCATCGGGGTCTAGATTATTGGGAAAATCTACTATTTGGACTTTGAAGTGGTTTTTTTGGAGAAAGGTTCCAATTTCTAAAGTAGCGGTTTTTCCTGCTTTGTCGCCGTCATAGGCAATAATTATTTTGTCGGTGAGTTTTTTTAATAGTTTGGCATGATCCAAAGTAAGGTTGGTTCCCATGGTAGCAACTACGTTTTTGAATTGGGCTTTGAAAGATGCCATAACATCAAAAAAACCTTCATGCAAAATGACTGTTTGTTTTTTTTTGATTTCAGCTTGGGCTTCGTAGTATTGATACAAAGTTTCGCCTTTTTTGAAAATTATTGTTTCGGGACTGTTGAGATATTTAGGCATTTGATCATCTAGACTGCGGCTGGAAAAAGCAACAATTTGGCCTGATTTGTTAGTAATGGGAAAAATGAGTCGGTTTTTGAAAAAATCATAAAAGTTGCCGGTTTTGTCGTCTTGATTGATGAGACTTAATTTTTTGAGGTCATCAGGGTCAAATTTGGTACCTTCCATTAAATAACGTGATAAATGGGAAGCTTTGGGAGCATAACCTAATTTAAAATGTTTTATTATGTCATTGTCAAAGCCTCTTTTTTCTAAATAATTGAGGACTTGTTTGTTGTGTTTTAATTGATGGGAATAAAAATCTGCTGCTTCTTGCATGATGTTGTAGAATTTTTGGTATTGATGGGTGCTTTGTTGGGGCAGGGAAGTAACAATGCCCAAGCGGGTTGCCAGTTCAAAAATGGCTTGATTTAAAGGGATGTTTTTGATGCTTTTGTAAAAAAAAACAGGATTACCTCCTTTTTTACAAGACATACAAACTCCTATATTTCTTTCAGGAGACACAGAAAAAGAAGGCGTTTTTTCATCGTGAAAAGGGCACAACCCCATGTAATTTTTGCCTGATTTTTTTAATTGTATAAATTCTTGAACTAAATCAAGGATAGGTATTTTTTCATTGATTTGATCAATTAATTGTTTGTTATCTTGCATTTTGATCCGTTATTTTAAAATATTTTTTTCTTGGATGTATTGTTTGGCTTCTGCTAGTAAAAAGGTTTGTTGTTGGGCGGTGTCACGGTTTCTTAAAGTCACTGTGTTTTGGGTAAGGGTTTGGTCGTCTACAGTGAGACAAAAAGGAGTACCAATCATATCTTGTCTGCGGTATCTTTTTCCAATACTTTGGGTCTCATCGTAACAAACATCAAAATGTTTGGCTAAATACTGGTGGATTTCTTGGGCTTTGGCGCTGTGTGTTTTTTTGATTAATGGTAAAACAGCTACTTTGTAAGGTGCTAAAAAAGGGTGAAAAGTAAGGATTTTCCTTGTTTCGTTGGAGGTGCTTTCTTCGTGGTAATTGTTAATTAGAAAAGCAAAAAATAGTCTTTCTATTCCTAAAGAAGGTTCGATAACGTAGGGTAAAATTTTTTGTTTGGTAGTTTCGTTAAAATAAGTAAGATCTTTTTTGGAGTGTTGTTGGTGGGTTTTCAAGTCGAAGTTTGTTCTGGAAGCAATCCCCCAAAGTTCATCAAAACCCCAAGGAAATTTGAATAAAATATCGCAAGTTTGTTGTGAATAATGGCTGAGGTTTTCTTTTTTGTGATCTTTAAATGTTAAATTTTGCGGGTTCATACCCAAAGCAATTAAAAAATCATACATTAAGTTTTTCCAGTGGTTAAACCAATGGGCTTCGGTGCCTGGTTGGCAAAAAAATTCTAGTTCCATTTGTTCAAATTCACAAGTACGGAAAATAAAGTTGCCAGGTGTCACTTCGTTGCGGAATACTTTTCCAATTTGGCAGACTCCAAAGGGAAGTTTTTTTCTGGTAGTTTTTAAAATGTTTTTAAATTGGATAAAAATTCCTTGTGCTGTTTCAGGTCTTAAATATAGAGGTTTGGAGTTTTCCAAAATGACTCCTTGATGGGTTTTAAAAAGCATGTTAAAAGGTCTGATGGGTGTCCAGTTGGAAGTTCCTAAGACTTGGTTTTTGACTAAATAGTCATGCATTTGTTCGTAGGACCAACCGCTAATATCTAACTGTGGATTGTGGCTTTCGATGAGTTTATCAGCACGAAATCTCTTGTTGGTGTCTTGATTTTCGGTAAGGGGATCCGAAAAAGAATCCAGATGACCTGAGGCTTTCCATACGGTAGAATTAAGTAAAATGGATCCATCTAACAAAACATTATTGGGTTGTTCTTGTACAAATTTTTGCAACCAAGCTTTTTTAATGTTGTTTTTTAATAAACTGCCTAAAGGACCATAATCCCAACTATTGGCAAGTCCTCCATAAATTTCACTGCCTGCAAATACAAATCCTGTTTGTTTGGCTAATGAAATAACTTTGTCTAAATGTTGCATCCCAAAGCTCCTTTTTGTTGTTGGTGTTGATGTTTTGATTTTTGCGTTGTTTTTTTTGATTTTGTTTTTTTGAGTTTTTTCAATTATAATTATTTAATATCCAAAGCGACTTAATAAATCTTTTTGGTTGCGCCAATTAGGATACACCTTGACCCATAAATTAATGTGAGTTTTGATTTGCAAATGGCAATTGAGGTCTTGGCGAACATGTGTTCCTATTTGTTTGAGTTTGGAACCTGCCTTGCCAATTAAGATTTGTTTTTGAGAGTTTCTTTCTACCAAAATCAAGCCCCAAATTTCTAATAAATGGTCTTTTTGTTCCATTTTTTCAATTATTACAGCTGAGGCGTGAGGGATTTCTTCGTGGACATAATAAAGGACTTTTTCGCGGATTATTTCTGCTATCCAAAGTTCTTTTTTTTGATCAGTAATCATGTCTTGCGGATAGTAAGCGACCCCTGGTTTGATATTTTGATAGATATTTTCTTTTAAAAAAGTGGTGTTTTTGGCTTTGATAGCAGAAAGTGGGATTACTGTTTGAAAAGAAAAATGGTTTAAATAGCTTAAAATAATAGCATCAATTTGGCTTTTGCTCTTTAAACGATCAATTTTGTTGATGACTAAAAAAACTGGTTTTTTGGTTTGGAAAATCATTTTTAAAAAAGTTTCTTCTTTGGGATGATAAAAGGAATCTGTTAAAAAGAGAATTAAATCAATGTCTTTGATGCTTTGAAAAGCGATGTTGTTCATTTTTTGGTTCAATAAATGTTTATATTGGTTAATTCCTGGGGTGTCTACAAAAATATATTGGGCGTTAGGTTCGTGGCAAATGCCAATAATTTTGTGGCGTGTTGTTTGGGGTTTGGCGCTTGTGATGGCAACTTTTTGTTGGGTTAATGCGTTTAGAAGAGTTGATTTGCCGACGTTTGGGCGTCCCAAAATAGCAATAAAACCAGATTTAAAATCCATGTAAGTCCTCAATTTCTTAGTTATTTTTTTGTTTTTCTTTTTCCTTGTTGGTGTTTGTACGGGTGTTTTTATTTTGGTTTGTTTCTTTTTGTTTGGTTTTTATGGGATTTGGGGCTGCTGCTTTATGTGGTTTTGTCTAAATTTAGACCTACGTTTTGTAAAATTTTTTCTTGTAAAGCAAGCATTATTTGAAACTCTTCTTCGGTGCGGTGTTGATAACCCTTAAGATGCAAAAAACCATGCACTGCTAAAAAAGCAATTTCGCGTTCTAAACTGTGCTTAGCTTTTTGTGCTTGGACTTGGGCTTTGGAAAAAGAAATAAAAACATCGCCTAAAGAATTGTCTTCTAAGCCTGCAAAAAAAGTTAAATCATTAGGAAAAGACAAAACATCTGTGGGATAATTTTTTTTGCGATAAAAGGAATTAAGTTCTTGAATTTTTTCGTTGGTAACAAAAACGAGATGCATTAATTTTTTTTCTTTGATGGGTAAAAACATTTTAATTAATAAAGATTTAAAAGGTGTGATGCAAAAAGAAGTTTGATTGTGGATTTTAATGATCATTTAGCATTTCCTATTTGGGGTTTGGGTGGTTGTTGTAGTTTTGGTTGCAATTGAGTTTTTTTTGGTAATTTTTAATAATGAGATTATTTTTTGATGATTTGAGCGAACATTTGAACGAATAAAATAAAAAGACATTTGCAAAAAAACTTAAGCAAATATAAGAAAATATAAAATAAAAAAAAGCAACTTATTTCAAGTAGCTTTTAATTGATTAAAACATTAACGCTTTTTACTACGCATATTTTTTTGGCGATTTTTCTTTTGTACGCTTGGTTTAATATAATGTTCTTTGCGACGCACTTCTGCTAAGACACCAGATTTAGAAACTTCTCTTTTAAAACGACGTAGCGTTTCTTCGATAGTTTCTCCTTTACGAAAAACAGTTTTTGGCATTAATATCTCCTTTCCATAATCTCAAATTAAAAATTAGCAATACTACTTATATTATATCTCTTTTTTTGTTGTTTGTCAATAAGAAAAAGCAAAAAAATAATTAAATATTTTTGTAAGTGGTTTTGTCTTTTATTTATGGTCGTTTTTATGGTGAAATTTGTCATAAATACGGTTAAATGAAATGCAATAGTAATAATGTATTTTTATATTTATATAAATGAGTAATTTTAAATTTGAAGTTGTTTTTGTAATTGTTTAGTTTTTAAGTATAATTGAAAAAAATGACTGCACTGTTCAAGCATGTTTGTGATAAAATTCGGGTCTTCTTTGACTTCGATATTTTTGTTGGTTTGGTCGTTTTGATAGACTAAAAAGTAAGCTTTAATTGATTGAGAACAATAAATTTGGGCTTGGAGTTGGGCATAATAGATATTAGGGATTTTTCCTTCATTTAAAAAGGATTGCCAAGTATAAGAGGCAAAAGAAATGGGGCATTTGATTTCTAAGAGGCTTTGGGATTGGGCGTCCCATCCATCCAAAGAAGCAGACATGAAATCTTTGACAAAGACTTTTGGTTCGAATTGCATTTTTTGTGTTTGGTTGAAAAAATTTCTTGCTTGGGGTTCCAAAATTCGTCCGCGTTTCATTGCTTCGTTGTCTTCGATTGGAGTGCCAAAAACTTTTCTTTTTAATAATTGCTCTTTGGTTTCAAATGGATTTAAGCCCATGATAGCTGCTACTTCGGAAGCATTAATGTATTTTTTGCGATGATTATGCCAAGCTAAGGTATTTTGTTCTAATTGCATATGGCATCAACTATTGTTGGCACCAAAAGGAAAGTCCAAAAAAAGCCATGGTTAAAACAGTAAGAAAGCAGTTTAAGAAGAATTGTTCGCCTTTGATTTTGCGTCCTTGTTTTTGTTCGGAAAAAGAATTTCCCAAAGAAAAACTGTCGTTGCTATCTGCTAAAAATAAAGTACTTAAAACGATAAAAGTACAAATAGTTACAAAAAAAACGGTATAATTCATAAAAATCTCCTTTGATTTTGGTAATTTGATTTTGGTAATTTGATTTTGTTGTTTTGTTGTTTTTAAATTTCTAATCGATTTAATAAAATAATGATTGATGATTCATTTTTTTGATAAATGTTTAAAATTTACTTACTCTTTTATTTTAGCAAGAAAAGCGGTTGTATTTTCAAATATTTTTATATTTTTGGAATTTATAAAGCGTACTTGGATTAAATCTTGCATGATGGCTTCCACTACGCCCAAGCCGAGAGTTTTGTGTTTGACTTTGTCTCCTTTTTGAAAAAAGCCATTTTCATTAGTGCAAGATACTTGGTTTGATTGGTTTGGTTGAAATAAATGTGGGGAAAAATAATTTGGTCTTGGGGTTTCTTTTGGAAAAAAGCCCATTTCTTGTAAAAAGCGTGAAGGTTGACTGTCTATTTGTTTGCCATATGAAACTCTTTGATAAGACCCAGTTAAAAATAACTTTTCTTCGGCTCTTGTAATTGCTACATAAGCTAGACGTCTTGATTCTTCTAAATCGCTTTTTTCTTTTTGGTTGCAATCAAAAAAAATATCTTCAAAAGCAGCTATAAAAACCACTCTAAACTCTAAACCTTTGACTTTGTGAATAGTAGAAAGTTTAACGCGATCGTTTTTGCTTGGGGTTTTGGGGTCTTGTTCGGTTTGTTCGTTAATTTCGCTATACAAAGATATTTGATCTAAAAGTTGGGTTAGTTTTTCAAAAATGTTTCCTTCCAAATTTTTTTCTGCTTGCATAAAAACTGATTTTAATTCTTCGATGTAATGTAAAGCAGGCTCAGAATCTTTTATTGATTGCATTTTGTAAGTTTCATCTTTTTTGTGACAATACTTAATTTTTTCATCAATATGAGTAATTATATCACTAAGACAGTCAAAAGAATCATTAATTAGTTCTTGGCGTAAAGCTGTAATTAATTTTTGGAATTCGTTTAGTTTAGTTTTGGTATTTGGTTGAATTGGAGTTTGGTCTAGGTAGTTAAGGGCGTCAAAAAGAGCTAAGTTTTTTTCTTGGGCAAGTTGTTCTAGATGTGCAAGTGAAGTTGTTCCAATTCCTCTTTTAGGGGTGTTAATGATGCGTTTGAAATCAAAATCTTGTGAGGGATTTGCAATAACATTGAGATAAGCTAAAAAATCTTTGACTACTTTGCTTTGGTAAAAGGAAATACCTCCAAAAACTTGATAAGGAATGCTGTTTGCTAAGAATTTTTCTTCCAAAGGGCGTCCCAAAATGTTAGTACGATATAAAATAGTAAAATCTTGATAGCTGCAAATACCTTGTAAAACAAGGTTTTGGATGGTTTTTGTGATGTAGTCTGTCTCTTCTTTATAATCTGAAAAAAACTTGTAAATAACAGGTTCGCCTCCGCTTTTAGTGCTTTTGAGATTTTTTTTAAAAGGATGGTCTTCGTTGTGTTTAATCAAAAGGTTGGCTTTGTCTAGGATGTTTTTAGAAGAACGGTAATTTTGTTCCAAAAAAGCTACTTGAGGACTAAATTTATTTAAGAACAATTGGCTGTTTTCAAATCTGGCTCCTCGAAAAGAATAAATGTTTTGGTCAGGGTCTCCTACTACAAAAATATTTTGGTGGTTTTGGGCTAAAAGAGTCAAAATTTGGTATTGTAAAAAATCAGTATCTTGGAATTCATCAACTAATAAATATTGGAATTTTTGTTGATAAAAAGCCCTTACATCGGCATTTTCTTGGAGCAGTTGGTGCGTATATAAAATAAGGTCATCAAAATCAACTAAATTATTGTTTTGCAAAAAAATTTGATATTTAGCTTTGATTGGCATTTCGAATTCGTATCTGTTTTCACGTTGAAAATTGTATTCTTTTTGGGTTGTGTGTTGCAAAGTATCTTTGTTTTGTGGTTCGTGTTTTCTTTTGATAGCAGAAATGTTTTTTCTTAATTCGCTAATTTTTATTCTTTTGGGGTCGATATTCATTTCTTTTAAAATTTCTTTGATGATTTTTTTGCAGTCGTTGTCATCTAAAATTTTAAAATTGGTGCGATATGAAAATGGTAAAAAGGGGATAAATTTTCTCAAAATTTGGTTTCCCAAAGAGTGAAAAGTGCAAATAGTAATGCCTTTGGTTTTTTCTTGACCAATCATTTTGGCAAGTTTTTCTTGCATTTGTTTGGCAGCTTTGTTGGTGAAAGTAAGGGCTAAAATTTGGTTGCTTGGTAAGTTTTTTTGTTCGATTAAATAAGCAATTTTAGCAGTTAAAGTGGTGGTTTTACCAGTGCCTGCTCCTGCTGCTAGATAAAAAGATTTAGCATTGCTTGTGACTGCTGCAAGTTGGGGTTTATTTAATTTTTCTAAAAAATTGGTTTTATTGGAAAACATTTTTATACCTTTTATTTCGTTGTTTATCCTTTTTGTTTTGTGGTTTTTTTTCTGGGAGTGTTTTTTGGTTGGGTAATTTGATGGGATTTATTAGTTTTTATTTTTTTAGTAGAACAAATTTATTTTTGAGGATTTGATTTTAAGCTTACTACTTCATTGAAATTAAGTTCTTGCGTTTTTCCATTTGTGTCTTTTGTGATTTTGTCTGCTGCAAAATAACCTTGTCTTAGAAATTGAAAATGGTTTTTGCAACAACAGCTTTTTTGTAAACTTGATTCTACAAAACCTTTTTTGATATGCCAGGATTTATCGTTGAAATTGCCATTTGTGCAAAGTAGTGGAGCAAAAAAATTAAAAGTGGCTTTGCAAGCAGTCTTTGCTTCTACAAAATGAATAGTTCCGTTTGGTTTTCTATCTTTAAAGCCGCTGCCGCTTTTGGTTTGGGGGTCGTATGTTACAAGAATTTCTGTTATTTCTCCTTTGTTGTTTTTGACAACATCGTAAGCTTTAACAAAATAAGCATGAAATAATCTTACTTCTTCGCCCAAAGTTAATCTTTTATAATTTTTATCTGGTTTTTGGAGTGCAAAATCGTCTTTTTCAATGTAGAGATGGCGGGAAAAATAAATTTCTCTTTCTTGGGTTTGTTCTTTTCCTTTTGTTTGTTCTTGATTTTGTTCTGGGGTTTTTCCTTGGGTTTGAGATGTGTTGCAACATTTACAAGTATGAAAATTATTAGTCCAAGGAGCTTTGAGAGTTTCTATTTGGTTTTCAGGAAAGTTAGTAATAGTAAGTTTGAGGGGGTTTATAACTGCCATGCAAGGCAAGGATTTTCTTTTAAGGTCATCTCTTACAAAAGATTCTAACATTTCTTGTTTAACTTGTGAATTTACTTTGGATAAGCCTGTTTCAAGGACGAAATTTTTGATAGCTTCAGGAGTGTAGCCTTTTTTGCGGATGCCTGATAAAGTTGGCATTCTAGGGTCATCCCAACCTGTTACTAAGTTTTTTTCTACCAAATTATTAAGATGTCTTTTGCTCATCAAAGTTTGGGTAAGATTAAGTCTTCCAAATTCAATTTGGCGTGGAGTATGTTTGGCTTTTGTTTCTTTGATTATCCAATCATATAAAGGTCTGTGGTCTTCGAATTCCAAAGAACACAAAGAATGTGTGATGTTTTCAAAGGAATCTTCCAATGGATGAGCGTAATCATAGGTAGGGAAAATATGCCAATGTTTTTGTTTTAAAGTAAAAGCAGAAAGAATACGGTACAAAATAGGGTCTCTCAAATTAAGGTTAGGGTTTTGCATATCAATTTTGGCACGCAAAACTTTGCTACCTTCTACAAATTTTCCTTTTTTCATTTGTTCAAATAGCAAGATATTTTCTTCAATACTACGATTGCGATAAGGAGAATTGGTACCTTTTTGGGTTAAATTACCGCGACTTTGGGCAATTTGTTCAGCGGTTTGGTCATCAACATAGGCTTTTCCTTGTTTGATTAAAAAAAGTGCCATTTGATACATTTGAGGGAAATAATCTGAGGCAAAAGTGATTTTGTAAGGAGTGTATCCCAGCCATTTGATGTCATTGAGGATGGCATTAACATAAATTTGTTTTTCTTTGGAAGGGTTGGTGTCATCATAACGTAAAAGGGTTTTGCCTTCAAAAAAATGTGCTAATTCAAAATTAATAATGATGGCTCTGGCGTGTCCTAAATGTAAAAAACCATTGGGTTCGGGCGGGAAACGTGTAATGATTTGGCTGCATTTTCCGCTTTGGAGGTCTTTTTGAATGATGGTTTTGATGAAATTTGATTGTTTTTGCATTTTATAAGTCCTTTTTCTTTTTATTTGGTTTATTTGGGGTTTGGGCTTTTTGGGTGGTTTTGTTTGTGAAAAAATTTGTTTGGGAATATTAGTTTTGGTCTCCAATTTTTATTAGTTAATTTATGTATTTTATTTATGATTAGAAATATAATTTAGGATTTTGAAAAAATAGACTTCTAAATATCGCTGTCAATATCATATCCTTCATATATTTTAATCAAAACACTCTATTATATTATACTAGCATTTTGAAAATATTTTTCATTTTAACAGTTGGAAGTTGGTGAAAGTGGGTTAGGGTTTATATTAAGTTTAGATTTGCATTAAGCATATATCAATTTACAAAAAAATACATTCATTTAATGAATGTCTTTTGTATTTTAAAAAAATGGAGAATAAAAGCAAGAAAAATTAAGGAATAAATTATATAATTATAATAAATAATAATATTCTTGTTTTTCTTTTTGAAGTTGGCGTATTTCTATGGAAATATTTTCAATATCATTTAATAATTTAGATAAATTATTGAAAAAAACATTTATTTGTTTTTGTTCTTTAAAGCGGGTAATTTAAAAGTTAGTTGATAAAAAACATTTTTATCAATTTCGGATATTACCCCTTATTTTCCAATAACCTTTAATTTTTATGAACTTGAGAATTTTTTAAAAAATTCAATATAAAATTAGCATCAAACCCCTCTTTAACTTCAAAAACTGAATAAATATTAGAAATCAATACTGGTTTATTATAAATATTATAAGCAATTGATTTATGTTTTAAGAAATCTCTGTTGTTCATAACAATATTGTTGGGATATGCTATTCTATAATTTTTTTAATGTTTTTTTTAAATTGTTTGTTATTATCTCTTAAAATCAAACCTTTTTTACAATCTAGACTACAAATATCATAAAGGAAGCTATCTTTATTTGTTTTTGTTATTTCTTGTATTATATCTTTAATTGCTATTTCTTTTCTTTCTTTAGAATTTTCGAAAAATAATTCAATCTCTTTTTCTATTTGTTGTATTTTTTGAGATAAATTATTTTTTTTAGTTTCTAATAATTCTATTTCTCTTTTGAAAATCGCAATATTTTTTATATTTACCTCTTTGTTTTCTTGTAAATGATTTGAACAATATAAGTTTGTGGTTAAAACATAATTATTTTTTCTAATTTGCTCTATATTTGCTCTATATTTGCTATTGACATTTTGTCATTTTTTTTATTTTGTGACACCATTTCCATTATATCTTTAATATTTTTTTTGCCTAATTGTCTTAGAGAAATACCACTTTTAATTCTTTCATGCATTTCTGATGCATCAATAAAACGAATTTGATGTTTTTGATTTTCTACACATTTTTGTATAATTAAAATATAAGTAATGGTTGTTTCAGATACATAAGGGAAAATATTTAGGGGTAATTGTATAATTGTATCAATATATTGATTTTCTACTAAAAATTTTCTAAATTCTATTACTCCAGGTGTAGAAGCGCATAAAACTCCAGATGGTAAAATAACACCTAAAGTGCCATCTTCTTCTAAGAGATGTAACATATGCATTAGAAAAGCTAGTTCTCCTCTTTTTTAGGAATTGATTTGCCTTTTAAATAAAATCTGTCGCAATTTTCTTTATTTTTTTCTTTATTATTGGTATACCATGGAGCGCCAAAAGGAGGATTAGCGATGATAATGTTGTATTTTTGTTCTAAATGGCTTTAATGTGGGAATAATAAAGTATCCCCATTTTCAATCTTTAAATTATAATAAGGTATATCATTTTTGTATTTTTGACCGCTAAAATCTTTATTATTATTTATATGATTTATAATTTTTAAAAGTAAAGATCCGCTACCACAACAAGGATCATATATTTTTGTAATATTTTTATTTTTTGTTTTATGACAAATGATTTGTGATAAAAGTTCAGAAACAGAGGGTGGTGTAAAAAATTCTCCAGATTTTTGTTTTTTAGTAATGTTATCGCTAACAAATGTTTCAATTAAATACATATAAATTTCACCCATTGCATCTTCACAAAATTCATTACCTGAAAAAATATTGTCGATGCCTGTAATAAGGGTTTTTAATTTTGTATTTTTTTCTTCCTCGTTGCCTAATTTGGATTTTTCGGTTAAATCAAAATTTTCAAATAATCCTTTAAAACAATGTGACTCAATAGATTTTAAAGCTTTATCTATTGCAACAAAACTAAAATTATCTTGATTAATAGAATTATTTAAATTAGCCCATAAATACTGAGGTTCAATGTGAAATCCACAAAAACCTTTTATATTGTTTTTAAATCTTGATTGTTCATTCGAATCCCATTTATCCCATGCTTGTTTATATTTCTCCAAGGATCCCAATATTGTATTTTTACAAATATCTTTTTCAAATTTTATAGATAAATAACGGAAACTTAAAAGAGGTAAAATATAATCTTTAAAAATAGTTGTATCCTCAGAATTTCTTAAAGTGTTATTAATCAAATTCCATAATTTTTGTTTACAAATTTGAACATTTTGATTTTTGTCATTTTTCATATTATAATTTTCCTTAATTTTGTCATTTTTGGATATCTTTATAATTACTACACCAATCTTTAATGAAATTATAAATTTCATCTCTTAATTTAAATTTATAAAGATAAGGCAAAACTTCGCTCTTTTGCCCTTTATTTTTATCCATATATTCTTTTATTTGGTTTTCATTTTTGCTGATATGTCCTCTTAGAATAAAATCTTTAAAACCCAGATCATTTTTTTATAATCAAAATAAGCATTAATTAATTTTTCCAAATCTTTACTATTTTCAAAACAAAATTCTTTGCTTTTTACCTCTATTTCTCTTTTGCTTTCTTGTTCTTTAATTAAATCTTTAATAAAATTCTTCCACAAATTAGATAAAATATTTCTTATAGCCCCCCCTTGTTGAGCATTTTGTGTTATTGTAGAAAAAATTTTATCATCTTCAATTTTATTTAAAAAAAATTCTTGCTATTCTTTAGTCACATCATTATTATTTTCGTCTAAAATATTTTTTATTTCTTTATTAAAATTTTTGTTTTGTTGTGATAAAATGCTTTTATGTATTTTTTGTTCAGTTTTTTCAAATGATGATATTAATTTGTTTATATAATCTAAATTAATAAATGCGCTATCAACGTGTTTTATTTCATCTTTTGGATTCGACGTGTTTTGTGGTGTTCCTGATTTAATTTTATCTCTTTTGTTTATATAATCTAAGAACTTTTTCTTGTCTATTTCATTTTTAAAATATTTTTCTTCAAACTCTGTTTTTATCCTAATAATATTTCTTATTTTAGAATATTTATCAAAAATATCTATGAATTTTTTTTCTTTTTCTGTATAACCCATAATATTTTTTTCAATATATTTTACATTAGGAGCTAATTTTCTTATTTGTTTTAAGTAATCTTTATATTCTAGTTTTAATTCTTCATAACTTTTTTCTTTTTGATTGTGTGTTCTGGATCAAATAAACCCATTGCTTCATTAAATAATAAAGCTTGGTCGTTGTCCTTTTTCTTCGTTTGAAAACAATAAATATTACCGTATTTTTTGTTTTTATCATGTTTTTTAATTGTTCTAGAAAATGCTTGGATTAAATTATGGTATTTCAACTCTTTGTCTAAGTATAAGGTATTTAATAGAGGAGAATCAAAACCAGTTAAAAACATGTTGACTACCAAAAGTAAATCTATTTTTTTGATTTTTATTATCAGTTTTCATTTTTTCTAATATTTGTTCATGATATCTTTTTTCATTAACAAAAGGCGTTTTATCATCTACAAATTGATTTTTTGTTTTTTTGCTAAAATTTTTATAAAAATCACTTTTATTGATTTAAAAGCCTCCCTTTTATCGTCATTTTTTTCATTTTCAGAGTTAAAATGTTCAGAACAAATAGTTGCTATTTTAAAATCATGTTCATTTTCCTTGTTTTTAAATATGTTATAATATTCTATTAAATCATCAATATTAGAAACAGCAAATAAGGCATTATATTTTTTATTTTGTGTTAAATCATGATAAGAATTTAGAATCTTTTTTACTACTTCTTCTTTACAAGTTGAATTATTTTTTGTTTTTATATAATATTCCACATTATAATCAATAACAAATTTATCTTTTAGAGCATTGGAAAAACGATATTCATGTATACATTTATTAAAAAGTTCTTTTGTTGTTTTAGCATTTTTACTAAGTTTATTTTTTTCGAAAATAGGCGTCCCTGTAAACCCAAAAAAATAAGATCCATAAAAATATTTAATCATATTTTCATGCATTTCTCCTTGTTGCGATCTATGGCATTCATCTATGATAAAAAACATTTTTTCATTTTTATATTTTTTTAAAAAATCTTCATTTTTATATTTGTTTATTAATGAATGTATTTTTTTTAAAGTCGTTGCAATTATTTTTCCACTAGCATTGTTTTTATTTTGCATTATTTCTTTAAGATTTTCTACCTTTAATATTTCCTTGAGTTGAATCTTTTTCAAAATTATTAAATTCTTGAAGAGTTTGCGAATCTAGTTCTATGCGGTCAACTATAAAAAAAAATAATATTTTTTTGAGTTTCATTAATGGATATAAATTTTTTCAAATAACGACAAAGTAAAAAAGCAGTTAAAGTTTTACCTGAACCTGTGGTATGCCAAATATGACTATTTTTTTTAATGTTATTTGTAACATTTAAAGGACTTTCTTGAGTTATTTCTTTTTTTGTGAATTCAACAATTTTTTTTATAGCGTGAAATTGATGAGGTTTAGCAACCATTAATTTTTGATTTTTTTCATGATGCACCAAAAAGAAAAATAAAAACAATGCTAAATGGCAACGTTGTAAAAATTCTGGAATAAATTCCATGACTTCATTTCTTTTATTATTGTTTTCATCACTCCATTCAAAAACAGAATTTATTTAATTCCTTGCTTTTTCCTGCGTCTTGATTTGAAAAATATTGAGTATCGGTTCCATTTGAAATTATAAAAAGTTCTATACATTTAAATAAACCTTGTTGTTTTAATTTAGGGAAATAGTCTTCTACTTGTTTAAAAGCTTTGTCAAGCCCTTTATCCAAACTTCTTTTTTTAATTCTATTAATACCAGCGGTATGCCATTAATTAATATTACTATATCATACTAAGCTGATTTTGACTCGTTTTTATATGAATTTTGAGCAGGAACTTTTTGTGCTACTTGAAAAATATTTTTACACCAATTTTCTTTATTAAAAAAATTAAAATAAAAATAGTCTTTTTTGTCTTTTTTTGGAATTTTTATTTCTTTTCTTAAATATTTATAAATGTCGATAACATCCATTTTTTCATTGGTAAGCAATTCACTATTAATTGTAGAAAACCAGTATTCATTCAGCTCCTCCTTCCCCTTCTCTTGAAAAGAAGTGTCAGAAACATACCTACTGTTATATTCTATAAATTGTCTTTTAAAATTATCCTCTAATTTTTCTTGTGTTTTGATGCTAACTTCTGCATAACCCATTTTTTTAATTTGTTAATAATGCTTTTTCTTGATATCGCCTCTTCCTTTTTATTTTTTTGTTTTTTATTATTTAAACACATATTTGTTAATTCTCCACTCTCATTAACTATTTTAGAAAATATTTAAAATGAAAAAAAATAATTAGATAATTTGTCTTTTGTATATTAGGTCGTTGATTTATATTTAATATTTAAACGTCGCTTGATAAACTTTGCTTGATAAACTTTATTAACTATATTTTATCAAAAAAAACAACAACAACAACAACAATATAATTCGTTATTTTAACCACTTTTTATGTCTTTTTGGCTTTTATTTTTTATTTATGGGTGGGAATTAATTTTATTTTAAAACGATTATAAATTATTATTTTGATATTTTTTGGTTTATAATAAAGTCATAAGCAATTTAGTTTATTTTAGATTATTATTTATTATGTTAATTATTTTATTTATAGACAAATAGCTTTTATAATTTTAATCAGTTATCGAGTATATTGTTTTTAGCAAAACCAAAGAAATAGAAAAAATATATACTCAAAATGGTGAAAAATATTTTGTTCAAAACAATGGCGATATAGAAAATAAAAATGGCGACAAAGTATTTTTCAGAAAATGCGAGACAATAGAAAAAATAAACCGCAAAAATGGGCAAATAGAATTTTATAAAAAGAATTGCAAAATGAATAAAAAAGAATTGAAAGATGGAACTTTTATTTATTATGAAGCAAAGGGAAAAAAATACAAAAATAATAAATGTAAAGTTAATTCAATCTAATCGTATTCTAACCATAGAATAGATCAATATTTTTAATTACAATAAACAAATAATTCATTTGCAAATTTGCAAAATAAACTTCTATTTTCATCTAATAATATGTTATAATATTTAGGAGATTTTTTTTGTATATAAAAAATTATTTATGTTCTAATTTATCTAGATGTATTGTTGTGGTTTGGTCATAATTTAATCAAAGGGGTTTTTAGTGTCTTATTTAGTTTTATACAGAAAATACAGACCACAAACTTTTGCAGATGTTGTCGGTCAAGAAATTATTATCCAAACTTTAAAAAATGCCATCAGATACCAAAAAATTAATCATTGTTATCTTTTTAGCGGCAACAAAGGTACTGGAAAAACTACTTTAGCCAAAATTTTTGCCAAAGCTATTAATTGCTTGTTGCCCAATCAAGGAGATGTGTGTTGTTCTTGTCATTATTGCCAAAACTTTACCAAAGCAAACATAGACATCACAGAAATTGATGGCGCTTCTTATAATGGGGTTGACGAAATCAGAGAATTACAGGATAAAGCCCAATACAAAGCTCACACAGGCAAATACAAAGTCTATATTATTGACGAAGTTCACGTCCTTACGCCAAACGCTTTTAACGCTTTGTTAAAAATTTTAGAAGAACCGCCCGAACATGTAATTTTCATCTTGATTACTACCGAAATTTATAAAATCCCTGACACCATTTTTTCGCGCGCCCAAAGTTTTGCCTTTGAAAATTTGAACCTCAAAAACATCACTGCACAATTAACCAAAATTGCTGCTTTGGAAAATATGTTTATCACTGAAGATGCCATCAAAAGCATTGCTTGCCATTCGGAAGGTGGAATGCGAAACGCCCTTAGTTTGTTAGATCAGGTAAGCGCTTATCAAAATAATTTGATTACTTCAGAAGATGTTGCAAATATTAAAGGTACGGTGTCTGCCAGCATTATCAAAAAATTGTTCCAAAACCTACTAAAAAAAGAAGCGATCAAAGCGTTGCAACTTTTGCACAAAGCAATTGATTCAGGCAAAAACATCGACCTTTTAATTTTAGATTTAATTGATGCTATCAAAGATTATTTAATTTGGAATGCCAAAAATAAAAAAGATTCCAAAACATCGCCACTTTCCCAAGACCAAAAAATATTATTGCTTGAAGAAACAAACCACATTGATCATTTTTTAAGAATCTTAATTAAATTACAACAAGACCTCAAAAAAAGCGATCAAAAAAAATCTTTGGTAGAAATTGCCTTTTTGCAAATATGCTCTCTACATTCTTTTCAATTTCAAGCCAATTTACAAGAAACCCAACAATTTGTAACAAATAAAACAAATATTTACAATAATGAGCAACCATCACTTGCATTAGATGAAACAAATGCCAAAGAAAATTATGAACCAACAAAGCTTACCCAAAACAATACAGAAAAAAAAACCTTTGACAAAACAGAAAAAATCAAACCAACTAAACTTGCGTCAATAGCAAACGAAAAACCACCAAAACCACCAAAAACAGAATATCTGCATCCAGTCCAAGATTTACAGTCTCAAAATAATTTTTCACAAAAAAAACCTAACAATTCTACTACCTCCGAATTGACTCAACAAAATAACTTGCCTTCCCAAAACTCACAAGAAACCAAATCCCCAACAAAAAAAAACCCTTATTTTTTCAATTCTTCTCTTTGTGGTTTGATATCATTTGCAATTAATATTTTATCTAATCAAGACGAGCCAACCAAAAACACAATAACAAATTTTTGGACAAATTTAAAAAATCGCTATTCTACTCACAGTTATTATAAAAATGTAGCCGAAATTTTGGATAGAGGAAAAATAGTTGCTTTGAGTCAATCCCAACAAATGATTTTAGTTTTTGAAGATGAAGATGCCTTTGAACTTGTTTTACAAAAAAACACCAAACAAAAAGCTTTAGAAATTTTGAATAACGACACTTTTGCAATTACAGACTACATTGCTTTTTTAAAACAAGATTGGCAAGCCTTAGAAACTTTTTACAACAAAAATCATCCTCATCCAAACCAGGCATCAATTGCAAAATTCACAGCTACTTGCAATTTTGATCTTGACTTATATCAAATCAAAGCGACCCAACCAACCAAGCCTGCTATTATCCAACTAGCTTATGATTTTTTTGGTAAAGATATAGTAGAAATAATTAACTAGGAGCAAAAAATTATGAAAACACAATCTAATATGTTTGAAAAATTAAAAAAAATGCAAGAAGCAATTGAAAACGCCCAACAACAATTAGAATTACAAGAATTTATTGGCAAAGCAGGAGATGTAGAAATTGTTTTACAAGGAACCAAACAAGTCGTAGATGTTATTATTTCTCAAATTCACAGCAAAGCAATTCTCCAAGAAAGCGTTTTGTTGGCTTTTAATGCTGCTTTAAAAAAGTTAGAAAGAAAATCCAAAGAACTCATGCAAAAAGCATCTGGATATTTGATAGAATTCTAAAATTTTTACCCCCCATATTTTGCATTTCTTTATTTTATTTAGCCTTTTTTTTCCTTTCTTTTCTTTTTATTTTATCACTTATCATTATTTCCTAAATCCCAAACATTATTACATTAAAAGGAGGTATTTTATGAAAAAAACCAAAACTCCAAAATCACTTTTGGAAACTGCTTATGACATTATGAAAAAACATAACAATCCTGTTCCAGTCTATGATTTATTAAAACAAACATTGCAAAAACATCAAATCCCAAATAACAACCCCAATGTAGCTAATCAGCTTTATTTAGACATCGCTTTGAGCGGAAAATTTGTTTTTTGTGAAGACAATCAATTAATTATTAAAGAAAATAATAAACTTTTTTGGGATAAAGATTTTTTTGAAAAAACTCAAATTTCAAACGACGAACCTCTAGACGAAGATACCAATTTACAAGAATTAGATTTTGAGGATTTCCTTTCTGACAAATACACTGTCCAAACTGACCCTCTACAAGATGATTTGCTTGATTTAGAAGACGAACCTTCAGAAGAACAAAACAAAGACGATGACAAAATTGAAGATGATATTGTTTTAGAAGACAAAGATGATTATGAAGATCCATTAGAAGAAGAATGCGAACATCTTTATGAAAAATAATTACCACTTTACAATTTGCATTTACAAACAACCAATCAATAATTATCAAGTTTTTTAAGTTCATTAATATCCTTTATTCTTGATGGATAAGGGATTTTTCTTTTTTTATTTCCCCCAACTCTAAACAACCAAAAATGGTTTAAGAAAAAACATTAGTAAAACGAGGTTAAATAATATGTTTTTAGGTTTTTACAATTATACAACTTATTTAACTTACCTAAATTTAATGAGTGGTTTTTGTGGTATTGGCTTTGGTGCTTGCGGCAAATACACTTCTGCTTTAATCTGCCTATTAATATCAGGCGTTTGTGATATGTTTGATGGTGTGATAAGCCGAACCAAAAAAAATCGCAGTCATACAGAAAAAAGCTATGGCATTCAAATTGATTCTTTAGCCGATATAATAAGCTTTGGCGTCCTTCCTATTTTTATTAACTATTCTTTGAGTTTCAAAGGTGAAACTTCAAACCTAAAAGAAGAATTTTGGCTATTTGCACTTGTTTGGCTAGTTTGGGGCTTTTATCTTTTGGCAGCCTTAATTAGACTTGCTTATTATAATGTTTTAGCTGAAACCCAAAAATACGACTCTCAAAGCCCTTCTTATTTTAAAGGTTTGCCCGTAACTGCAGCTGCTATTTTATTCCCTTTTTTATTTTTAGCTAAGTTTATTTGCAAAACTTGGGATTTCAAAAGTTTAGGATTTATCGAACAAAGACCTACTTTTTTTTGGTTTCATTTTGCCTGCATGTTACTTTTAACTTTTTTATTTCTTTGTAAAAAAATCCATTTCCCCAAGCCAAAAGCCAAAACTACAATAACAATTATTTTATTATTAGCACTAAATTTTATCCTATTTATGTTGCTTAAAATCTTATTAAAATATTTATAATGGCAATTACGAAGTGAGCGATTTACAATATGAAAATAGTTAATTTAGAAGGAAAAATTATTTGTCAAGACCCAGCAAGTCGCCTGCAAAAATTTTTATACACAAACTTAGAAAAAAACTTTTGGAAAAGATGCCTTCTCAAAATTTTGATCACTAAACCTATTTCTTGGTTAGTTAATCTGTATTTTTATTCTCCTTGGTCACGCCAATACGCTTTGAAAATCATCGAACAACACCAAATTGATTTAAACTTATTTGAAAAACAAAAATTTAGTTCTTATAATGATTTTTTTACAAGAAAATACAAAGAACTTGCTATTCCTCAAGACAACTTTGCTTTTATCAGTCCTTGTGAATCCAAATTAAGCATTTATCCTATCACCAAAAAAGCACTCTATTGCATCAAAGAAACCAATTACAGTTTAGTTGATTTGTTGCAAAATCCCACATTAGCTCAAGAATACGAGGAAGGCTATTTGCTTATTTTCCGCTTAGAACCCCATGATTATCACCGTTATCTTTTTGTAGACGAAGGTTTTTTTCAAATGCTTCCTTGCAAAATCAAAGGAAAATTACATACAGTAAATCCCATTGCCTTTGAAAGTTTTGATGTTTTTAAAACAAACACTCGCGAATATAGTATCTTACAAACCAAAAATTTTGGTAAAATAGTTCAAATAGAAGTAGGAGCCACATTGGTAGGAAAAATCCAAAATCATCCTTTGCAAACGTTTTCAAAAGGTCAAGAAAAAGGCTATTTTGATACAGGAGGTTCAACTATTATTATCTTAGTTAAAAAAAATATAGTTTCATTTGATCCTCGTATTTTAGAACACACCCAAAAAAGATATGAAACCCAAATCCCTATTTTAACTGTTATTGGTAAAAAAATAACTCCTACAAAGCCCCATCCAATCACTTATAAATCCTTCTCTGAACCCATTACACCCCAACCAAAATCAAATCAAAACTCCAATTGCACCACACAAGCCAATCATAAAGAAAGCGAAGTACAAAAACTTGAATAATAAAGATTTAAAAACCAAATTTATTTTTATTACTGGAGGAGTCGTTTCAAGCCTAGGAAAAGGCATCACTGCTGCTTCTATTGGACAAATTTTAAAAAATAGAGGTCTTAAAGTAAGTATTCAAAAACTAGATCCTTATATTAATATTGATCCTGGAACAATGAGCCCTTATCAACACGGTGAGGTCTTTGTCACTGATGATGGCGCTGAAACTGATCTTGATTTGGGTCATTATGAAAGATTTTTAGATGAAAACATGAGCAAAAAGTCAAATGTCACTGCAGGGCAAATTTATCAAAGTGTGATCAATAAAGAACGCGAAGGCAAATACTTAGGTAAAACCGTGCAAGTTATTCCACACATCACTGAAGAAATCAAACAAAAACTAATTGATGCTGCTCTTTTTCACAAATCAGATGTTGTTATTGTAGAAATTGGAGGCACCGTAGGAGACATTGAATCATCGCCTTTTTTAGAAGCCATCAGACAAGTGCGCTTTGATTTTGGTTATCACAATGTTTTGTATCTTCATACCACTTTAGTTCCTTATTTAAAAAAAGCTCAAGAAATCAAAACAAAACCTACCCAACACAGCGT
This sequence comes from Rice orange leaf phytoplasma, assembly GCF_001866375.1. Taxonomy (NCBI): domain Bacteria; kingdom Bacillati; phylum Mycoplasmatota; class Mollicutes; order Acholeplasmatales; family Acholeplasmataceae; genus Candidatus Phytoplasma; species Rice orange leaf phytoplasma. Next base: position 46,422 of record NZ_MIEP01000008.1, read on the forward strand.
TAAAGAATTACGTGCTTTAGGAATACAACCTCAAATTTTGGTCTTACGTAGTGAAGTTCCTATCAACCAAGAAACCAAAAATAAAATTGCTGCTTTATGTGACATCAATCCACAAGCTATTTTTGAAGCCTTAGATGTTGATATTTTATATCAAATGATTCTTAACTTGCATCATCAAGGAATCGATGATTTTATTTTACAACATTTAAAACTTACTAATTTTTCAAACGCCGATTTGCAAGCCTGGCAACAACTAATTACACGCATCCAAAATTTAGAAAAAAAAGTAGTCATTGCTCTAGTGGGTAAATACATTGTTTTACATGATGCTTATTTATCAATCGTAGAAGCTCTTAAACATGCTTCTTATCAATATAATTGTAAATTGGAAATTAAATGGATAGATGCTGAAAAAGTAACGCCAGACAACATTTCTTCTTTGCTTGAAGACTATGATGGTATTTTAGTTCCTTATGGTTTTGGCAATCGTGCTATTGAAGGCAAAATTTTAGCCATTAATTATGCAAGAACTAACAATATTCCTTTCTTTGGGATTTGTCTAGGTATGCAGTTAGCAGTTATTGAATATGCCCGCAATGTGCTACATTTACAAGGTGCCAATTCTTTGGAAGTTGACGAAAAGACGCCGCATCCTGTAATTACTAAAAAAATAGTTGACAGCAATTTAGGAGGAACCCTGCGATTAGGTTCTTATCCGTGCCATCTTAAAGCCAATACCAAAAGTAAAGCTATTTATAATCAAGAAATAATTTATGAAAGACATCGTCATCGTTTTGAGATGAATCCTCATTATGTTGCTTTATTTGAAAAAAATAATGATTTTGTTGTTTCTGGAATAAATCAAGAACAAAAGCTTTGTGAAATTATTGAGTTAAAAAGCCATCCTTGGTTTATTGCAGTACAATTTCATCCTGAGTTTTTGTCAAGACCATTAAAACCACATCCTTTATTTAAAGGGTTTGTTGAAGCGTCTTTATTAAATCAAAAAAATAAATAATTTATAAATGAAAAAAACTACCTTAAAAAGGTAGTTTTTTTGTTATATGTATAATAAAAACACCCTTAATAAGGGTGTTTTTATTTGGTTAAATTATTAACTTTTTCTTGGAGGTTTTTGGCATTATCGTTTTTAAATAATTTTTTTATATTTGAAAAAATTGTATCATCTGCTTTATTATCGTTTTTTTTTAAATAATCATAAGCATCGTCTTTTGCTTTAACAATTTTTTCGTATAGGTCTTTTACTACTTCGTATTCATTGCTAGTTGATTCTTTATAATATTCAATTACGTGTTTATTTACTGCTTCTAAATTAGTTTTAATGCTGGCAAGTTTGGAATTAACATTGCCTTTATTTTCTTCTTTTGTTAACTTTTCAACTGAATTATACAAATTTTGAGCTGCTTGTTTTGCCCAAACTTTTTTAGGAGAAAGCCAGTTAACAGGATTAAAAGAAATATAAAAACCTAAACCTAAATAAAGAGTAAAAGTAATAAAAATAATGCCAGTAATGATTTTTCCTCGTTTAGTTGCTAAAAATTTCATCTTCTTAATTCCCTTACTAGTTATTTTTCATAAATAAAATAATTGAAATACTAAAAAAATAATTACATAAGTAATTATAACACATAAAAAGAGTAAGATTGACTTTTTGTTTGCCAAACTGAGTGTTATTTTATTTTTTTAAAAAGTTTTGCTAAGGCTTTGTCTGCTTTTTCATCGGGTATAACTGTCAAAAATTTCTTTTTGCCAAGCAAAGTGTTGATGTAAAAAACAGAGGTTTTTTTAACACAAAGAGCTTCTTCAATTGTGTTTTTAATTTCTTCATGGCTAAATTCTTGGTCTTGATACCAATTTCTAACTAAGTCTAATTCGTTAGATGTAAGAGTTTGTCCTTTGTTGTGTTCTAAATATTCAATAGTTTGTTGGATTAAGGTAAGTTGGTTTTGGCGTTTGGATTCGCGAATTTGGTCTTGATAGATTTTTTCTAGCTTGGCAAAAGTGGGGTGTAGTGAAAAAACTTCAATAATTTTATGGTTTTTAGTTTCTTGGGAAAGGTCAAAAAAAACCTTTGACATTAATTGTTCTAAAATATGTTCTACTTCTTTTTTAGTGATTCCTGCTTTTTTGGCTAAGGCGTTGGACGAAAAGACGCGTTTTTTGGAAAAATCTAGTAAGAATAGCAAAATAGTTAGTTCAGGGTAGGTTAATCCTAATTTTTGGTATTCTTGAATTAACATTTTTTCTACTTGTAAAAAACCATCTTCGTAAAGTTTTTGAAACATAACCATATTATTATTGAAGCTCCTTTTCTTTGCCGCCTTTGTTGTTGAGTAGGTCTTTGGGTTTGGCAACTTTGGATAATGCTTGTTGGGCTGCTTTTTGCTCAGCGGCTTTTTTAGTGCTACCTTCACCTGTTCCTAAAAGATTTTTTTCTAAATAAACTTCTGCTACAAAATTTTTAGAATGAGCAGGTCCTTGCTCTTGGACTATTTTATATTGGATAGTTTTTTTTTCTGACTGAACTATTTCTTGTAATTGAGTTTTAAAATCAATAATATATATAGTTTTGACTAAGTGAGGTAAGACAATATTATGAAAAACTTTTTTGGCTGTCAAATATCCTAAATCAAGATAAATAGCACCAAATAAGGCTTCAAAAGTATCTGCCATAATACTTTTAGCATTAAAATCTTTGTTTTTTTCGCCTTTGCCTAAAAGAAGATAATTTTGCAATTCAATGTTTTGAGCGTAGATGGTAAGTGACCTTTCACACACCGCTTGAGCTCTTTTTTTAGTCATAATGCCTTCGTCTTCTTTGGATTGGGAATAAAGATAGTCAGCCATAAGTAAGCCTACGATGGCATCTCCTAAAAATTCAAGTCTTTCGTTGTCTTCTTGGGGTGGGTTTTGTTCGTTAGAATAAGAGCTGTGGGTAAGAGCTTGTTTGTAAAGGGCAAGGTTTTGGGGAGTGATATTGAGGGTTTGAAAAAGAGTTTGGATGTTTTTCATAGGGATTGGCTTTCTTTGGTGGTTTCAGAAGTTTTGGGAGTTTCAGAAGTTTTGGGAGCTGTGTTTGTTGTTGATGCTTGTTTACTTTGGGTTTCTTTGTTTTTTGCACTTTCTAAGGAATGAGTAATTTTTTGATTTACTTGGGCTTTAATTAGTTTTTGAGCTTGTAAAATAGCTTGGCAAAAAGCGTAAGCTTGGGAAGAGCCGTGAGCTTTAATGACAATTTTGTTAAGTCCTAAAAGCATAGCTCCTCCAATTTGGCGTGGGTCTAGTTGGTTTTTTAATTGTTGTAGTGGTTTTTGAAATAAAGTTTTAGTTGCCATTTTTTTGATAAGATTTTTAGTAAGGATAGTTTTTAAGTGGTTCATGAAATTAAGCATTGTGCCTTCATAAGTTTTTAAGGCGATGTTGGCAGTAAATCCATCACTTAATAAAATGTCTGCTGAAGTAGTAAGAAGGTTTTGAGGTTCTTCGTTACCGCCAAAATTAAGATTGGAGTCTTGGGCTAAAAGTTGGTAAGTTTCAAGTTCCAAAGCTCTTCCTTTGGTAGGCTCTGTTCCGATGTTAAGTAGTTTTATTTGGGGATTTGGAATTTCTAAAATTTCTTTGGCAATAATGGTGGCATAATTTGCAAAAGTGTGCAAATGCTGGGGTTTTAGTTCGGTGTTAGCGCCTGCATCTAACAAAATTCTTGTGCGATTATCAAAGGAATTAAACATAGGGGCAATGGCAATTCTTTGCATTAAAGGCATTTTTTTAAGAATAAGATGACTTGCTAAGACCAAAATTTGGGTAGCGCCTGCCGAAACTACTCCTTGAACCTCATCTTGTTTGGCTGCTTCAAGCGCTAAAAATAAAGAAGCGTTGGGAGTGGTTTTTAATTGGTCTCTTATATTTTTATCGTCTGATCTTAAAAAATAAGGGGTGTGTTTAATAACAATTTGGTTGTTGCCAAAAAAAGGAGTTTTTTCAATAAGTGGAGTTATTAATTTTTGATTGCCATATAAAACAACGTGAAGTTCTTTATTTTTATTTAAGGCAAGCAAGGTTCCTTTGACAATTTCTAATGGGGCAAAATCGCCTCCCATAGTATCTATTGCTATTTTAATCATAAAAAAGCTCCTTTCTTTTGTGTATTGTTTTTGAAATTTGATTTTGTTTTTTAGATTAAATTGTTTTGTTGGTAAATAAAACGTTTGAGGTTTTTTAAGTTTGGGGTTCATTAAAAAGTATTTTATTTTTACCAAATCGAAATATAGAGGCAAAAAATAAAAATAGGGCTAAATCATAATTTGATTGTTTCTTTTGTGAAGTGTTGAAAAATTATAATCCATCATAATAAATTACTTTGATAATAATTATCTTCTAGCCTTTTTGAGTTAAAATTTCAAAGCATTTGCAATTAAAAGAAATTTCAGAAAAAGCATTATCAAAATAATTTTCAAGTTGCAATTAATAAGTCTTGGCAAAAATGTGGCAAAAATAAAAAAAATAAAGAGGCAAATAATGATATCAAAAGATTGGTTGACAAATAATTATAGAAACAAAAAGATAATTTAGAACAAATTAATGATAAATTTATTACAAATATTTTTTTATCAAAATAAAATTTATAATAATTTGCTATAATAGTAAATGAAATGTTAAATAAAAAAACTACATTAAACAGTTCAATATTATTTTATCATATTAGGAGATAATTTCATTATTTTAAGTTTCTAAGTAATGAATTAAACTTGAAAAGTAACGATTTTATCAACAAAAAATTGTAAAAGGAAGTGTTAGAAAATGGAATGCATGCAACAAGCAATCGTTAAAAATTTTTATTTAGAAGTAAAAGTTAGATATTTAAAACAAAATGGTAGTTCAAAAAGACAATGGTTTGCTACTAATGTTTGTGTAGGAACTGATAATTGTAAACAAAAATATGATGAAGTTCTTATTAATTTTACTCATATTGACGCTGATAATCCTGAGTTTTTTTTGCAACCAGGACAAGTTATTAAAGTGTTAGAAGGAAAAGTTAAGCAAAGTAAATGTGTTACTGTTTCTGAAGTTTGGTTAGATGTAGATAGTTTTCGCCAAACTGATGAAGAAGAAAAAAGCAAAATCAACTTCGCATAAGCGGAGTTGATTTTTTTATTATATAAGGGATGTTTTTTGGGTGTGATTTTGAATTATTCTATATTTCAAATATTTTTGTGATATGCCAAAAAGATTAAAAAGAATTTTTATTTAAAAACAACTTAGCTACATTATTGCTTGTTTGAGTAGCAATACATTGCAAAGAAATATTTCTTAATTGAGCAATTTTTTGGGCAATTAATTTGATATGATAAGGCTCATTGGTTTCATTTTGAAACGGATAAGGAGTTAAATAAGGACAATCAGTTTCTAATAAAATTTTATCTAGGGGAATAGTTTTTGCAATTTCGTGGGCAACTTTGGCATGAGGATAAGTAACAACTCCTCCAATTCCAATGTAAAAACCTAGTTCCAAAGCTTTTTTGGCTTCTTCTAAACTAAAAACTAAACAATGAAAAACTCCTCTAACTTGATTGCGATAAGGTAGTAAAAGTTGATAAATTTCTTCAAAAGATTTGCGTGCATGAATAATAATAGGTAAGTTATATTGGATAGCAATTTTAACTTGGGCTTGAAAAAACTTTTTTTGGACAGCTAAATTATCTTGTCTTTGATGAAGATCAAGGCCAATTTCTCCTATAGCAACTGTTTGCGGATGATTGAGGTATTTGATGATGCTTTCGGGAGTTTCTTGGGAAAAATCAGAACAAGGATGAATCCCAAAAGCTACCATTACTTCTTTATATTTATTAGCGATTTCATATGCTTTTTGGTTAGTTTTTTCATCCATGCCTATAACAATCATTTTTTTGACGTCATTATTCCAAGCTTTTTGAAAAACATCATCTAATTTATTTTTATATGTTTTAAGATTGAGATGAGCGTGAGTGTCTATTAACATTTTAATGTATTCCTTTTTTTTGATTTTAAGGGGTTGGAAAATGGTTATTTTGTTGTTATTTATAAGTTTTAAAAAATGGTAAATATAAAAGATTAAAGAAGTGATTTTAGATTTGTTAATTTCATAGGGTAAATTATTTTGCAAAGTAATAATAATTTATAATTAGATACATAAGAAAGCAAAACAAAATTTATTTAATAAATGTTGGGCTTTTAATCTTTATTTTTCTTATTCTTTTTTTGGTTTTCATAATAAAAAATACTAATAGCAAATAAATTATGTTTTTTGATAGTTTTGATAAAATCTTTTTCAAAATAAGCAAAACCTAACCATTTAAAAAATTTAACATATAAAAACCATAAAACACTATATGAATATAAAGTAAAATAGATATAAAAACAAATAAAATAAGTTAAAGAAATATAAAATAAAAATTTTGCCAATTTTTCTTTTTTTAATTCCACACTAAAAAATAGTGCTAAAATCATTAGTATAAAAGCTAAAACAAAAGAGCAACAAACTATTTTAGTTTTTTTTCTTTAGAATTAAACCTATATTGCCATCATACATGCATGCTTTAAAATCTGGCCTAATAGATTCACCAAAATCAATATTTTGAAGTGTCCCCCCTTTGTTAGGGTCTTTATTAAACAAATTCTTTACCTTGTGATCATTTAAATCCAATATAAAAAGGAATGCCAGAAAGAGTCAAAAATGGCAACAAATAAATAAAAGGTAAACTTAATGCCCAATATTTATCTGGGATTGTAAATATTTTGGCTTTTTCGAGAAAAGCTATGGTAAAATCTTCAAATAATAAGATAAAAAATAAAACTTTTCTAATGTTATATTTAGTAATCATTTATCATCTTCTTTTATTCAAAAATATTTGAGGATTTAATATTTAATGTTGTGCTTTATCTTTATTTTAGTTTTGTTGTTTTATTTCGCTTCGTTTTCTTTTTCTTTTTTGGGTTTTCATAATTGCATCACCCATTTAAGGAAAAAGAACCTATTAAAGGTTCTTTTTTTTTGTTAAAAGATCAAATAATAATTATGCATGAATTGGTTTGTCAACAGCTCCTAAAAGAGCTTCAAAAGTAAGTTCTGATAAGGTAGGATGAGGATGAATTGCTTGAGATAGTTCGTAAGCGGTTCCTTCAAGTTCCATTCCTACAGCCATTTCACTAATTAATTCAGTAGCATTGTAAGCATAAATATGCATTCCTAAAATTTCTAAATGTTTTTTGCAAACAATTAATTTAGCAAAACCTTCTTTTTCGCCATCAGCTAAAGATTTGCCAACAGCTCCCAGAGATATTTTAGAAACTTTATAATCCATTTGTTTTTCTTTGGCTTGTTGTTCGGTCATGCCAATAGAAGCAATTTCAGGAAAACCATAAATACAAGCAGGAACACGGTCATAATTAATGGGATGTGCTTTTTGTTCTAAAGCTAAAGCGTGAGTCACAGCTACAATACCTTCATGACTTGCCACGTGAGCTAACATGTGTTTGCCGTTTACATCACCAATAGCATATACTCCAGGAATTGAAGTTTGACAAAAATTATCAGTTTGGACGCTATTGCGGTTGAGGGCTAAATTTAATTTTTCTAAGCCTGCAAGATTGGCTTTGGTGCCTACAGCCATTAAAATAACATCCGAAGTAATTGTTTTGGAATTTCCTTTTTGAGTGTAGGTAGTTTGATTGTCATTAATTTTAGTTACTTCTACTTGAGTCAAAATTTGGATGCCGTCTGCTTGAAGTTTTTTAGTGTATGCAACAACAACGTCCCTATCCATACCATTTAGAATAGTGTCTTGTCTTTCTAAAATAGTCACTTCGCTACCAAAAGAATTAAAAATAGTTGCAAATTCTACTCCAATAACACCGCCTCCTACAATAGTAACTTTGGAAGGATAGCTTTCTAGTTGTAGTAATTCTTTACTAGTTTTAAGAATGCCTTTTTGATAAGCTTCTTGGGCACCTGGAATAGGAGGAACAAAAGCGGTACTGCCTGTTGCAATAATTAATTTTTGGGTGTGCAATAAGTTAGTGTCTACTTGTACTTCGCAAGGAGAAAGAACACTTGCAAAACCATGGTAAAAATCAATTTTATTTTTTTTCAGGAGAAAAGATATACCTGTAGTAAGTTGAGCAACAATTTTATTTTTGCGTGATAAAATGGAGGACCAATCAAAAGAAACGCCGTTTTGTACTTTAATTCCAAAATCAGCACAACGTTTGATATCTTTATACATTTTGGCACTTTTTAAATAAGCTTTGGTAGGAATACAGCCATAATTAAGACAAATACCACCTAATTTATGTTTTTCTACTAAAGCAACTTTAGCACCCATTTGAGCAGCTTTAATGGCAGCAACGTATCCACCAGGACCTCCACCAATCACTAAAACATCATAATTTTTCATAATTTGCCCTTGGTCTTTCTGTTAGGATAAAAGCAATAAAGTAGGAGTATTTAGCAATTCTTTAACGCGTTTTAAAAATCTACCGCCATCAGCACCATCAATAATACGGTGGTCAATTGCTAAGGAAAGAGGAAGCATGTCTGCAATTACAATTTGACTGTTTTCAACTACAGGTTTTTTGGTGATTTTTCCTACTCCTAAAATAGCTAATTCAGGGTAATTGATAACTGGAGTGCCGTAAGTAATATCAATAGAACCAAAATTAGTGATAGTAAAAGTTCCGTTTTGAATCTGATTTAATTCTACTTTTCTTTCGGTAGTGGCTTTGGCTACTTGTTGTAATTGTTGTGCCATTTCTAAAAGAGTTAATTTGTTAGCATCTTTGATGTTAGGAACGATTAGACCGTCTTTGGTATCAACTGCTACTCCTAAATTAATGAATTTTTTGTAAGTAACTTCTTCTTTAACGTCATCATAACTAGCGTTAAATACTGGGAATTCTTGTAAGGCAATCGCTACTGCTTTCATGATAAAAGCCATAAAAGTTAATTTGATTCCTTGGGATTGTGCTTGATCTTTGGCTTGTTTGCGTAGTGTTACTAAAGCAGTAATGTTTACTTCGTCCATTAGAGTAGTTTCTGGGATTTTTCCTTTGGAAATAACCATTTTTTGGGCGATGGCTTTTCTGAGGCGAGAAATTTTTACTACTTCTGTTTCTTGGCTAGATGTGGCAAAAGTTGGGGTGGGGGTTGGTTGTTCTTGGAAAAAAGGGGTTGTTGGTTGTGTTGTTTGTGGTTGTGGTTGAGTTTGTAAAGGGTTAGTTGTGTTTTGTACATCTACTTTTAAGATTTTTCCATTTACACCTGTTCCTTTAATGGTTGAAAGGTCAAGTCCTAGTTCTTTGGCTAGATTTTTTACTAATGGAGTAGCAAGTACTTTTTGAGGTGGTAAAGAGGTTTGTGCGGATGTTTGTGCTTGTTGGGTGTCGTTTTTTTCTGTAGCAGCAGTTTCATTAGGGTTTTGAGAAGAAAACTTTTTAACATCTGCATCAGTGTCACCTGGTTCTTGGATTAAAACGATAGTATCTCCTACGCAAATAACTTCACCTTCATTAAGGTCTCTTTTTAAGATTTTTCCTGCTACAGGAGAAGTTAGTTCAACGTCTAATTTGTCAGTTTCAACTTTAACTAAAATATCACCTTCTTTTACTTGGTCGCCCACTTTAAAAAACCATCTTGTAATTGTACCTTCATGAATGCCTTCTCCGACATCAGCAAATTTAAATTCAAACATATTTTTATCTCCTTGATTATAATGCAGTTTAGTTTGGTTGGGGTTTTGTTTTTTGGTTTTTTTAGTTTTTAATTTTTATTTTGGTATGTGTTTTGGTTGGTGGTTATGGTTGTGGTTGTGGTTTTTAGTTTTATTTAGATATTTTGAGTTTTTAATTTGATTTGGAAGTAGTTTTAATGTATTTTTTTTCAGGACAAAAGAAAAGGGTTAGTTTGCCTTTATATTTTTATCTCCTTATATCTTTTTGTTATCTTATTCGCAAACCACTTTTTTAATAGCATCAGCTATTTTTTCAGGGCTTAAAAACTGATAATGTTCTGCTTTGGCTAAAGGCATTGTGATATCATTTCCAGTAACTCTGGCAGGAGCTGCATCTAGGTATAAGAAAGCTTGTTCGTTAACTAAAGCAATTAATTCTCCTGCAGGTCCGTAAGTTTTACATGCTTCATGAACTACTAAAAAGCGTCCAGTTTTTTTAACAGATGTAATTACAGTTTCTCTGTCAATAGGATTAATAGTTCTTAAATCAATTAGCTCTACGGAAACATTAGGATCAAGTTGTTTAAGGGCTAATAGTGTTTCTGGTACCATTGCTCCCCAAGCTACAACTGTAATGTCTGTGCCTTCTTGAACGACTTTGGCTTTACCGATTTGGACTTCGTAATCTGTTTCGGGAACTTCTTGACGGAAACCACGATAAATTCTTTTAGGTTCCATGTAGACTACTGGATCAGGGTCGTTAATAGCAGCCATTAATAAACCTTTAGCGTCGTAAGGATTGGATGGAATAACTACTTTAAGACCAGGAACAGAGCCTAAAATTACTTCTAATGATTCGGAGTGATGTTCTAAGGATTTTACCCCTCCACCAACTGGGACTCTTACTACCATAGGTACTGTGTAATTACCACGACTACGGTTACGCAAACGGGCTGCGTGGGCAAATAGGTCTTCTAGTCCTACAAAAATAAAACCATCAAATTGGATTTCTGCAACTGGTCGCATGCCGTTAATGGCAAGTCCGATAGCACTTCCGATAATAGAAGATTCAGCAATAGGGGCATTAAAAACGCGAGTTTCTCCGTGTTTATCTTGCAGGCCTTTAGTTACGCGAAAAACACCGCCTAATTTTCCTACATCTTGTCCAAAAAGAACTACTCGAGGATCTTTTGCTAACTTGCTATCTAAAGTTTGATTAATTGCATCTAGTAATGTCATTGAAGCCATTATTATTTACCTTCCTTTGTGTTGAAAAAAGCTTTGCATTCTTCGTATTGTTCTTCTAATTGAGGAGTCATTTTTTCATAAGTGTATACAAAAATATCTTTAATATCAATGTTATTGCCTGTTTGTTCTACTTTTTGGTGTGCTAAAACAACTTCTTCTTGGGCTTCTTTTTCAAATTGTTCTACTTGTTTTTGAGTTAGATAACCTTTATTCATCAAGTATTTTTGAAAACGTACAATTGGGTCTTTTTTGCGCCACTCTAATTCTTCTTCTTTGCTACGGTAAACAGAAGCATTATCATTAGTGGAGTGTGCTTCTAGACGATAAGAAACATTTTCAATTAAAGTAGGTCCGTTTCCTTTGCGCGCTTCGTTAAAGGCTTCTTGGGCTGCTACATAAACAGCTAAAATGTCGTTGCCGTCTACTTGCATGCCAGGAATTCCACAAGCATAACATTTTTGAGCTAAAGTTTTAGCTTTGGATACTTTGTTACGAGGATTAGAAATAGAATACTGGTTATTTTGAATAAATACTACTAATGGTACTCCAAAAACAGCAGCATAGTTAAGACCTGCATTAAACTCTTCGTGTGCAGTTCCTCCGTCTCCAATAGTTGCAATAGTTACTTCTTTTTTATTTTGCATTTTGCTTGCTAAGGCAAGTCCTGCTCCTAAATTAACACTAGAGCCAATAATAATGTTAGCTGGTAAAATACGCAACTTAGGGTCTAGTTGAGAGCCTTTTTCATTGCCATACCAGTAAAGATAAAATTGTTCTAAAGAAACTCCACGGTAAAGAAAAATTCCTGCATCACGATAATAAGGTGATACCCAATCTTGGGGTTCTAAGGCAGCAGCGACACCTACTTGAGATGCTTCTTGCCCTGAGTTAAGTAAATAGTTTCCCATACGTCCTTGGCGTTGATATTTTAAGGCTGCTAAATCAGCTTGTCTACCTAAAACCATTGTTTTATACATTTTTAATAAAACATCTTTAGATAATTTTGGTTCTAATTCAGGTTGAACAAGGTTGCCATTTTCGTCAAGTATTTGGAATTGTTTACCTTTTAGGGGGTCGTACACATTCGTTAACATTGTAATACTCCTTATTTTATTTATATTAGTTTGTTTTTGATTAAATGTATTATATCTTTATTGTGTTACTAAATATAATTAATTTAGTGTTATTTGATGATATACATCTACACTTAAATTGTACTTGAAATTAAGACAAATGATGAAACAAAATAATGAAAATTGCAAGTTTAAGAGATAAAAAAAATACCATATATTATAATATATGGTATTTCAATTAATATTTATTTATTGTTGATGATGTCAACTGGTTTTTTGTTAGACCATTTATAAATAATAAAAGATATAAATAGTAGAGTCATGAAAAAGACATAACTAAATGATAATAAATTAAATAAAAGGACTCTTACAAAAGGATTGAAAACTAAATATGGTGATGTAAACCATAATAAAATGCCTTTATTTTTCGAATTTACTAAAGAATTAACGAAAACCATAATGTCATTTTCACTTTCAAAATTGGGCAACGGTTTCATATCGAAAGATGAAAATAATATAGATGCATCTTTAAACCAAAGTAAAATACTTAATAATAATACAAAAGTTAAAACCATTTGGAATAAAGCAAAAAAGAATGCTTCAACTAAAAAGATTTTACCAACATTAACACCATTAGAACCTAAAGCTCTTAGAATACCCATTTTTTTATTTTGAAGTTTGGCACTCATAGAAAAATAAAGCATAATCATAGCACCTGGAACAGATAAAATCCAAACCCAGAACATAGGGCTACTTATAATTTGAATAGTTTTAAAAGCTATTTGTACAACACCAACAAACAAATATAATTCTCCATATCCTTTATATCCTTCAAATAATTCATACATTTGATATATTTTATCACAAATTCCGAACCATTTATAACTCAAAAATGTAAAAGCAAAAAACATAAAAATAAAAGTTGCAATAGCAGTTACTAAAACAGCCAATGCCAAGAAAAACTTTTTATTTTTAAAACTCTTTAAAGCAGCCTTAGCAACAAACGAAAAAGGCAAACAACTAGGAAAAGATACAAAATCAGTATCTTGTTGTAATACTTTAGTCTCATCAGTTTTATCAAATTTTTCTAAAGCAGGATTTTTAGTTAAGTTAGTTAAGTTTGCAATCATTTCAGCTGTAAGAACTTGGCCTTCTTTAAATACTTGTTTTTTATCTTTGCTTTTTTTAGTAGTGTCTTTTTTTCTTGTCATATCTGATACGACTTTACCATCTTTACATTCTAAAATACGATCAGCATATTTATAAGCACTTTCGCTATCATGAGATACAATAACTACTAATTTTTCTTTACTTAAATTTTGAAGTAAATCAAAAACTTGGGTTCCTGTTTCTGAATCTAGATTTCCTGTAGGCTCATCAGCAAAGACCATTTTAGGATTTTTCACCAAAGCACGAACAATAGCAACACGTTGTTTTTGTCCTCCTGAAAGTTCATTAACTCTTCTATTTAGGAATGAAATATCCAATCCTACTTGATTCATTAAATCATTAATTAAGGCAACATCTGGTTTTTTATTTTGTAATTGTAATGCTAAGACAATATTTTCAAATACATTAATATCTTCTATTAAGTTGAATTCTTGGAAAATAAAACCAATCATTCCATTACGATAATTATCTAAATATTTTTGATTAAAAGTTGTAATAGAAACTTTGCATACTTCAACTACGCCGCCGTTTGCAACATCAATGCCTGTTAAAACATTTAATAAAGTAGATTTACCAGAACCTGATTTACCTAAGATAAAAACCATACCTTTATCAGGTAATTTTAAAGAAACGTCTTGTAAGGCCATCGTCATATTACCGCGTTTAGTAACGTAATTTTTGCTTAAATGGTTGACATCAAACATTTTTAAATACTCCTTTAGTTGTTTTATTGTTTTATGGATTAAAAAAATTTATAATTATACAAATGTAAAAAGGCAAAAAGATAAAAAGGGTAAAAAAAACTAATTTAACATACCCTATTATTTTACCACAATTATTATATTTGCATATACACTTAAAAAGCAATATTTTTTTATCTATTTTTATCTAATTTCAATATGAAAGTGTTTAATCAAATTAGAAGTAATTTTTTCCATACAATGTTCTACATCTTGTTTTTCTAAGTTTTTATCTAAGTTATTGAAAAAAAGTCTAAGGGCAAGAGAATGTTTTTCTTTGGTTGTAGGTATTTGATAAACATCAAATAATTCACATTTGATTAAATCAAAAGGGGTAGTTTGTTTAATGGTTTGTTCGATTTGATAAAAGGAATATTTGGTATCTACTAAAAAGGCTAAATCACGAATAACAGTAGGAAATTTAGGAATTGGTTGGAAGGTAAACGTTTTTGTAGTGTTAAGAATTTCATCCGTTAAAAAAAGTTCACAAAGAAAACTTTCTTTTAAGTGGTATTTGGTATTAAGTTGGGGATGTGTTTTTCCGATAACTCCTATTATTTGATTGTTAAATAACAAATCGGCTTGCATTCCTGGATGAAAATTACTATGTTGTTGTGTTTTTTGATAAGTAAGGGTAATGCCTAGAAAAGCACTAATTTTTTCAAGGATGCCTTTGGTAACAAAAAAAGAACTTGAAACATCTTGTTTGTGCCACAAGGAATTTAAGAAATGACCACTCAAAGCAAAAGCAAGACTTAATGTTTCTTGGTTGGGAAAATAAGTTTTTCCAATTTCAAAAAAAGCAGTATCAAAAGTTTGTCGTTTGTGCTGATAGCTTAAAACTTCTACTAAACTACTTAGCAAACTTTGTCTTAAAATCATTTTGTCTTGTGACAAAGGATTCATTATTTTGATAAAGGGTTTTTGAGGAGTAAAAGCTTCAAACATCTCAGAGCTAATTAAACTGTAAGTAATAGTTTCATAAAATCCTAAATTAACTAAGAGTTTGCGCAATTCTCTAATATTTTTTTGTTTTAAGGTTAATTTTCCTTGAGTAGGGATTTGAATTGTTTGGGGAGGTAATTTATGGCAACCATAAAGTCTAGTTAAATCAGAAATGATATCTTCTTTAATTTTGACATCATAACGACGTAAAGGAGCTTGGAGGTTTAATTGTTCGTTTTTGTTCTGTGGTCCTAAATGTTTGTATGTATGTATCTGATAATCTAGGTTTAATAACCAATTTTTGATTTGAGTAGGGCACAAAGAAACGCCAATTTTTCTTGTAACAAAATCAAGATTCAAAGAAATAGTAGGATTGGTACGGTTTTTTTGTTTTGTAATTATAGGTTGGTAAGTAATTTTGGCATCTGCTAAAGTGACTAAAAGTTGGCATGCTTTTTGAAAAGCTAAAGGAATAAGACTTTGGTCAATGCCTCTTTCAAAACGTAGGGAACTTTCAGTTTTGGTTTTGAGTTTTTGACAAGTTTGGGCAATAGTTTGGGGCGAAAAATAAGCAGCTTCAAGAATAATTTTAGTAGTTGTAGGTTTAATGCTACTTTCTAAAAGTCCTACAATACCAGCTAGAGCAATGGCTTTTTTGCCATCTGTAATAACTAAATCATTTTCATCTAAAACAAAATCATTTTGGTTAAGAGTTGTAATATTTTCTTGTGGTAAGGCTTTTCTAACTTTGATTTGTTTGATGTTTTCAGAATCAAAAGCGTGTAGGGGAATACCGTATTCGATTAAAATTAAATTAGTGATGTCAACAACATTGTTGATTGGGTTGATGCCTGATTGTAAGAGGGCGTTTCGCAACCATAAAGGAGAAGGTTTGATTTTGATGTTTTCCAGGATACAAGCGTTGTATTCATAACAACTGTCGTTTTCAATTTGGACTTTTAAAGGAGATTGAGGCAAGTTTGCAAAAAAATCGGGGTTTAATTGGGGGAGCGTTTTTGGGGTTGTTTGGTCTTCGCTATTTTTTGTTTTGTAGTTGGTTGCTTTTGTTTCTTGATTGTTATTGGAACTTTGAGAAGACAAAACTGCTTTGAGATCTTTGGCAAAACCTAGGTGAGATAAAAGGTCACCACGATTGGGTGTAAGCCCTAATTCTAAGATAAAACAATCAAGTCCTAAAGGAATTAAAGCATTACTTCCCAAAGCAATTTGGTCGTTGGGGTCATCAAAAAGATAAATCCCTTCTTGTTCTTGGGGAGTTAAAAATTTGGTACTAATTCCCAATTCTTCCAAAGCACAAAGCATTCCTTCTGAAAAAACTCCATAAATTTTTTTGTTTTTAAGGGTGTCGTTGATGCCTTCCAAAAAAGAACCTTCTGAAGCTACAATAACTTTTTTGCCATTTTGTAAATTAGAAGCTCCACAAACAATTTTGACTACTTTTGTGCCGGTGTTAACTTCTACTAAATTTAATTTTTGGGAACCTTTAATTTTTTGAAAGTTAAGAATTTGCCCCACCACTAAATTAGTGTTTTTGGATATGGGGAAAAAATTTTGCACTTCGGTAATATAATTGTTAGTTAAGGCAGAAATATTTTGGGAAAGGGGTTGCGAAAAATGGTTTTTTAAAATATTTTCAATAATTTTCATTGTTGGAGGTGTTCCTTGTAAATTGTTTTAAAAAGCGAATATCATTAGTATAAAAATGTCTAATATTGTCAATTTGATATTTAATCATAGCAATTCTTTCAATACCTATTCCAAAGGCAAAACCTTGATATTTTTCAGGGTCATAATTAGCGTTTTTAAGAACTTGGGGATGCACTAAACCAGCTCCTAAAATTTCTAAATACTCTTTGGTGTCATCTTTTTTGGTAATTACTAAATCAACTTCAATGCTAGGTTCGGTAAAGGGAAAATAAGACGGTCTTAAATGAATTTCTTGGGAAGTGCCAAATAATTCTTTAGTAATGAGTAAAAGAGTTTCTTTGAGATGGGAAAAATTAATGTTTTTGTCAATGACAAGTCCTTCGAGTTGCATAAATTGATGGCTATGAGTGGCGTCATCATCATCTTTGCGGTAAACTTTTCCAGGAGAAATAATTTTGAGGGGTCCTCCTTGGCGAGCTTTCATTTCTTTGACTTGGACGTTGGAAGTGTGGGTGCGCAAAAGTTTTTGGGGGTCAATATAAAAAGAGTCTTGCATTGCTCTTGCGGGGTGGCCTTTGCCCATGTTGAGCATTTCAAAATTATAAAAATCAGTTTCAATTTCGTTGCCTTCTTTAATTTCATAACCTAAAGATAAAAATAAATCTTCAATTTGTTCAATGATTTGATTAAGGGGGTGGGTGCTTCCTTGGAAAAATTTCAATCCTGGTAAAGTAGGATCAATTTCTTCTTGGAGCAATTTGGCGTTTAGTTGGTTTCTTTGTAAAATTTCTTTTTCTTTTTGTAAAGTTAAAATAATTTCTTGTTTTAAAACGTTAATTAATTTGCCTGCAACTGCTTTTTGGGCATGAGGAAGGCTTTTTAGCTCTTGGGTAAGTTCAAACAAGATGCCCTTTTTTCCTAAAAATTCTTTGTCTAAGGTCATTAATTGGTCTAAATCATGTTTGTTTTTTTGTAAACTGGTGTAAAATTGTGCGGTTAGATTTTTGATTTTGGTTTGCATAAAAATGATAACACTTTCTTTATTTTGGAAATGAAAAATATTGGGGTTGGGATTAAAATTAAAAACTAAATTTGAATTATCGAAATAATGTTTCCTTTAGTAAGTAACGATATCCACATTCCTAAGGTAGCTCCTAATAAAACTCCTAAAGAAACGCCAAAAGATCCTTTTTTTAATCCTAAAATAGTACCTCCTAAAAACATTCCTGCTACCATTGCTGTTAAATGTAGTTGGGTGATTTTTTGGTAAATATCTGTTTGAGTAGGTTTACTTAAATAAATTGCTAATACAACAATGACAATAGAGTTAAAAATAATGCAATTGCTTAATAGTTTGCTACTTAAAAAAGGTTTTTTGGGTGTGTTAGTTTGGGGCAAATTGTTTTTTTTAATTAAGGCTTTTCTTGGTTTTTGGTTCATATAAATATCCTTTCTGGGATAAAGTTGTAAAAATTTGGAGTTGCAAAATGGGTGTTAGAAATGTTTGCAAAAAATATAATTTGTGATTTGTGATTTTGGATTAGTTTTTTTATTTTATTATTTGTTTTTTATTATTTGGTTCGCACAAAACAATTAAAAGCAAAAAATAAAGTTAATTTAAGTTGGGGATTGTTGAATAAAATTTATTTGTCCTTATAAGTTTCATTATGCACTCCTAATGCAGCGCCTCCTGAAGTGTCGTTTATTTGTTTAAAAGCTTTGTCCCATTCGATAGCTTTTGCAGTACAGCAAGCAATTGAAGGACCACCAGGAACAAGACTTATTGCACTTGGCAAAGGAAATAAGGTTTCAAAAATTTCGCGATACATGTAGCCTTCTTTGTTTGTAGGAGTATTGTAAGGGAAACGAACATAAGCATTTTTTAATTGTGTATCTGTGATTTTGGTTTGGGCAAATTGTTTTAAAGCATCAATCCAACTGTAGCCTACTCCATCAGAAAATTGTTCTTTTTGGCGCCATACAATCTTTTTGGGTAAATAAGATTCAAATGTTTGTCGTAGAATATGTTTTTCTATTTTGCCATTTGTGCCACACATTTTATCTTTGGGATTAAGTCTCATAGCAACATCTAAAAAGTTTTTGTCTAAGAAAGGAACTCGCGCCTCTACTCCCCAAGCACTCATTGCTTTGTTGGCTCGTGCACAATCATATAAATGTAATGAAGCTAATTTACGGACTGTTTCTTTTTGGAATTCTTGAGCATTAGGGGCTTTATGAAAATATAGATAACCTCCAAAAATCTCATCAGCACCTTCACCAGAAAGAACCATTTTGATGCCCATAGCTTTAATTTTGCGAGCCATTAAATACATAGGAATTGATGCGCGAATAGTTGTAATATCATACGTTTCAATGTGATAAATAACATCTTTTAAAGCATCTATGCCTTCTTGAATAGTAAAATTAATTTCATGATGGACTGTTCCTAAATGATTGGCTACTTCTTTGGCAGCTTTAAGATCATGAGCGCCTTTAAGACCTACAGCAAAAGAATGAAGTGAAGGGAACCAAGCCTCTTTTTACTTGATTCTTCTATGCGGTGTTTGGCAAATTTTTTAGTGATTCCAGAAATAATAGAAGAGTCAAGACCACCAGATAAAAGTACGCCATAAGGAACATCAGACATTAAATGTTTTTTTACTGATGCTTCAAGAAAATTGCGTAATTGGATTGTGTTGGTTTGGTTGTTGTAAACATTTTGATAATCCATCCAATTGCGTTTATAATATTTCACCATTTTGCCAGATTCACTAGATAAATAATTTCCTGGAGGAAAAATAGAAAGGGTTTGGCAAATGGGAATTAAGGCTTTCATTTCGGAAGATATATAAAAATTTTGGTTAAGGTCATATCCCATATAAAGTGGAATTATTCCCATATGATCGCGTCCTATAAGATAGGTGTTTTTTGTAAGATCATATAAAATAAATGCAAACATTCCTTGTAATTCATCTAAAAAATTAACACCTTTTTCTTGATATAGTGCTAGAATAACTTCACAATCTGATTCTGTTTGGAATTCGTATTTATCTTTGTATTGTTGGTGCAAATCTAGGTGGTTATAAATTTCTCCATTTACTGCAAGTACTAAGGTTTTGGTTTTATTATAAAGTGGTTGAGCTCCAGCATTAACATCTACAATTGATAGTCTTTCGTGTGCTAAAATGGCTTTTTGAGAGGCAAAAATTCCTGACCAATAAGGTCCTCGATGACGCATCAAACTGGAAAGTTTAAGAGCTTGGTCACGCAACATTTGTGGATCGGTTTTAATATTTAGTATTCCAAAAATTGAACACATTTTATTCTCCTTTTAAACGCATTGAAAACACATTTTATTTTTTCTTCGATAAAAAACTTCATAACAAATTATAATCTTTAAAAAAATCATATAAAGCGTTTTTTCGATGTGAGGAGCAGTTAAATTGGCAACTTTGTGAAGAGTTTCATAATGAGTATTTGCCATGACGATTCCTATATCTGCAAATTGAAGCATTTCAAAATCGTTGCAACCATCTCCCATGCAAATTAATTGTCAGTCTTTGTGGTCTTTTATAATTGCTTGGATACCATAAGCTTTATTAACTTGTTTGGCACTTAAACTTACAACACCATTTTTACAATAATAAGCGTGGAGTTGTTCAAAATCTTTTAAAAAATCAACAACAAGGGAGGTATTTGGATGGAATAAATTAATTTTGTAAATAGGTTTTTCTAAATGAAGATTGCTTTTGATGGGATTTTTTTTGCAACATTGCATTATCAAACAAACTTTTATAATCAGGATCTGTTGTTTGGGTTATGCCCTTTTCTTCTAAACTGACATTGAGAACTATGATTCCTTTTTTTTGGGCTTGGCAATTTAGTTTAATTACAAGTTCTTGGGGGATGCAAGTTTGTTGGACGATATTTGTGGCTTTACAAGTAATAGCTCCATTTAGAACAACAAAATACTTAAATAAAGAAGTAAGTTCCTTTAAAACGCTTAAACCTTTGTAGTTTCTTCCTGTAGCAATTCCTAAAATATTATTGGGGTTTTACGCTAGGGTTTGTAAAAGTTTTGTGATTTGTGAAGGAATTTCTTTGGTTTTGCCGTTGTATAAAGTTTGGTCAATATCAAAAAAGAATAGTTTTTTCATATTTGTTCCTTTATTCCTTGATATATTATAATCAAAAGATAACTAATTAATGCAAAAATGATGAAAAAAATAAATGACATAAAATATTATACAAATCAAATATTTTTATTTTGTCATAAATAAACTTTTAAACTTTGGTATAAATAAAAGCATTTCCAAAAATCACTTTTTTGATAATAAATTTTTTGGGCTGATATGCATTTGTTTTTTTTGATATTCAAAAGGATTGTCAAAAAAGATTTTAGCTAAACGATGAAAAATAATTTCTACTCCCTTTTTGCCAACTTCAGGATGTAAAAGGTTTTTGGAATAATCACAAATTTTAAATGCAAAAGAAAATGTTCTAATAAATTACAATACACCAAATTAATGCCTTTTTGGTATTCAAAAGGGTGGTGTTTGGCGTATTTGGGATTTGATAATCCTCTTGCTTGATATTCTTTTATGTGGTGTATTTCTAAGCCTTCAGCTGTTTTTTTGATATTTGAGTTAGTTTGAGTAAAACTTGCATCCATAAAATAAGAGCCACTTACTAAACCGTATTTTTGTTTTAAAAAAGTTACTGATTGATCGTATGTTAAAAGCATCATAATTTAAATATCAGTTATTTTTTTGGTCTTGTTGTAATTTATCAAAAATGGTGTGAATGTCTTGTAAATGTTTTAATATATTGTTGCATTTACGATTGAAGTTCCAAAGAAATTTCATCAAAAAGAAATTATTTATTTTTTTTAATTCACAATAAATGGCATGATAAAAATAAAATGTTTGCATCCATAAACTGATTTTTTTCTGATAAAAAGACAATATTTTTTTTGATGTTGACTTTTTGTTTAAAATGTATTGCGCAAAAAATGATTAATAATATTGTTACAATTAATAATTTATTCATTTTTATCCTCTTTTATTTATTTTTATTGATTGTGTAATTGTTTAAAAAACAGATTTAATCAAATTAAAAACAAAAAAATGAAAAGCAAAGCAAAAAATATGAAAAAAGCAAAAGGAGCAAAATATAGAAATATAATAATTTTAAATAATTTAATAATGTGTTTATATTTACAATAATTTTGAATAATAAAATAATATTTAAGATTTATTTTTTTGATTAATTAATAAATTATGAAGTCCAAAGCCTAATATTTTTTTTTGTTTAATGACAAGTTCTTTTAAAGGTAATTCGGGGTGTATTTTAGGTTCGTAATCCGAATATGGATAATATTTAACTTCTTTTAAATCTTTGTTTTTTTCTAAAGTATTGCGGTTTAACCCCATTTTATCAAGGGTGCCTGCAAAAATTAAATTAGTTAATAAAGGTTCGGTGAGGAAAGGAAACAATTGTTGTTTAAAGGTTTTAAAAGAATAATAAAGGGGCATTTGGGTAGTTTTAGTTAATTTTTGGTGTTCTTTAATTAATTTTTTTTGTTCTTTCATTAATTCTTGGCAAAAAGCAACATTTATTCCTTTAATAATAGTTAGAGGCAAAAATAATTTATTGTCTTTGAAATAATATTTATCTTGGCTACTAAATATATGGGGTGGTTCTATAATGATACCTTTTTGGATAACTTCTTTGAGCAAAATTTCTGTCTGGGTTGCATCTCCAATAGCATCATTTAATAAAGTAATTACAAAAGCAATAAAATGATTAGCTTTCAAATAAGCCATACGATAACTAATTAAAGAATAAGCGACACTGTGACTTTTGTTAAAACCGTAATTGGCAAATTTTAAAATATAATCATAAAGTTTGTTAGCTATTGTAAGGTCGCGTCCTTGTTCTTTGCTTTGGGCAATGAAGTTGTTTTTTTCTTGCAATAATAAATCTTTTTCCTTTTTGCTAATAGCTCTTCTAAAAAGGTCTGCTTGGGCAAGACTGTATTTGGCAAAGACAGCTACAATTTGCATAATTTGTTCTTGATAAAGAATAATGCCATAAGTGGGTTGGAGGATAAAATCAATTAAGGGGCTAAAAAAAGTGGTAGTTTTTTGATGGCGGTTTTTTAAAAACATATTAAAAGAATCGAAGGGCCCTGGTCTATTTAAGGCAAGTAAGGCAATTAGGTCTTCGAACTTTTGGGGCATCATTTTTTGTAAAAAGATTTTGGCGTTATAAGATTCTAATTGAAAAATCCCTATTGTTTTTCCTTGTTGCAACAGCTCGAAAGTTTTTGTGTCGTTTAAAGGGATTTTAAAAAGACCAAAATGGGGATTAGTTTTTTGAATGGCTAAAACCATTTTATTAATCAAAGTAAGACTTCTTAATCCTAAAAAATCTATTTTGAGAAGTCCGATTGATTCAAGGAAAGAAGCTTCCCATTGGGTTTGTTGTAAGTTATTATGAGTGCCTTTTTGTAAGGGAATAATTTGATCAAGGGGCATTTGGCTTAAAATAATTCCTGCTGGATGGGTTCCTGTAAACCGTGGTATTCCTTCGATATAAGATGCCATTATAAGTAAGTTTTTCATTTGCAAATCCAAAGTTTCTTTTTGATAAGTGCTTTTTTTATCCAAATATGCCAAAACGCGTTTAGTTTGGAATTCCCTTACTGTGGGCATAAATTTAACTAATTCATTGATAATGGCTTTTTGGCTTACAAATCTACCAAAAGTAATAATACTTGCTACGTGTTTGGTGCCGTACTTTTGACAAACATATTGAATAATTAAATCTCTTGTATTGTCTGGAAAATCAAGGTCAATATCTGGCATAGTTTTTCTTTGAGGATTTAAAAAACGCTCAAAAATAAGGTCATATTGTAAAGGGTCAATCTCTGTAATTTGTAAACAAAAACACACCAAAGAACCCGAAGAAGAGCCTCTACCAGGACCTACTAAAATACCTTGTTTTTTGGCGTATCTTACAACATCACCTACAATTAAAAAATAATTGTCATATTCCATATTAGCTATAATTTGTAATTCTTGATCTAGCCTTTGTTGGTATTTGGTATATTTAGAGTTTTTAAAATCGATGTATTGGTGCAAACCTTTATAAGAAATTTGTTTTAAGTACTCTTTGGCAGTTATTTTTTGGGGTTGTAAAAAATCAACAAAGGAAGGCAACAACATTTTTTGTGGTAAATAATTTTGATATTTAATAGAAAAGATTAATTTTTTTAAATAAGCAAACATTGCTTTATGTGTTTGGGCGTTGTATGTGCTATCAAAATTATCTTTGGTTAAAAAAGATAAATCAGTTTGGTCGTCGTTTTTTTTATTTTCCATTTGTGCAAGTATTTGATAGGTTGGTTGGGCTTGAAAAGTATCATAGCAAGTTTTGTTAATTGGTACATAAGGAATTTGGAAGTGGTTTGCAAAATCAATGATGTTTTCAGAAAGTAATTCCAAAAAGGAGTTTTGATAAGAAATACCTAATACAAGTTCGTCAAATATTTTTTGTAATTGAGTAGCTATTTGAAAAAATTTATCTTTTTGGTCGCGAAAAAACATATCATCAAAAAAGGGATTTTCTCCAGGAATCAAAGCAAACAAATCTTTACCTAAATGAGCAATTTGATTTAAGGTAATTTGGGGTGTTTCTTCATTTTTAATAATAGTTGAAATTTGAATTAAATTTTTGATTCCTTGGTCTTTTTTGGCATAAATTAAAAGTGTTGCTAGTTGATTGTTGTGCAAAAAATTTATTTTTAGTCCTAAAATAGGTTTGATTTGATAGTTATGGCATAATTTTAAAAAAGTTGGCATGCCATATAAATTATCATCGCTCAAAGCAACAAAATCATAATCATTTTCTTTGGCTTTTTGTACCAAAGTTTCTAAAGAATTAAGACTTTGTAATAAGCTATAAAAACTTTGCAAATAAAAAACGCCTCTCATAATTGCACTTCCTTGCTGGCTGAAAAATAAAAGTATTGTTGTTTTGGATGTTTGTTTGTTTGGATGTTTGTTTGTTTGTTTGGATGTTTGTTTGGATTTTCTAATTTTATTTATTTTTTGTGATTTGCAAAAACTTTATTCATCTTCCCAATCTGTTTGGAACTCTTTTTCCCAATTTTCTTCTAATTCGTCTTCCCAATTTTGGCTTTGCCAATTTTACAAATTTGGCGAACCATCCCAGTTTTTCTGTCTAGTTCTTGATGACGACGAATTTATTATTACATCTCTTTGTTTTGGTTATGCTTGCGAACCATCTTTTAACCCAAAAAGGTATAAATTTTTTAATACCTAATCGAGAATTTTTTAAATCTTCGACACTATGAGTGTTATTGCAATAGCCGTATTTGGATAAATCAATGTCTTTTTGATAGACATATATTAATTTCTTTGGGCCATTTTTGAGGTAAAAAGGTTTTTTTGAATTTTGCAAAGAACACAAATAATAACAAAAAGAAGGGTAGTTAATGCAAACAGGAAAAGAATCGGGGAATTTTTCTTTGATATAATTTTGGACTTGTTCGGCTGAATCTAGATAAATATCGTGAACTTTGGGTTTTGGGAATGTTGAATTATGATTTGAGTTTGGTATTTTGGCAAAAGTAAAGTTAGTTAAAAAATAAACTCCACAAATTAAAATTAAGGAAAAAAATGTAAAAATTGCTCCTAAAATAATTATAATTGTCTTTTGTTTAATTTTTTTTATCCCTTCGGTTGTTTTTGCAACACAAAATATTTAATTATCATTAACCCATTTTATATAAAATATTTTTTACCCTTTTTTATTTTCGGATTTTTGGGCTTTGGTGATTTGGAGATTTTTGCTTTTGGGAATAATTTATTTTTGGCTTGCTTGTTTTTGCTTGCTTTATTCGTTATCGTTATTCGTTAGGACTTTATTTGCTGTTTTGTTTTGACTAAATTTATTTTGATTTTTACAATGTGGAAATAAAATAACATCACGAATATTTGCAGTATCGGTTAAAAGCATAACCAAACGATCAAGTCCCATTCCAAGACCACCAGTTGGAGGCATGCCATAATTAAGGGCGTTTAGGAAATCATAGTCCATGTCATTGGCTTCGTCATTGCCTAATTGTTTTTGTTGTAATTGATTTAAAAAACGTTTTTCTTGTTCGATAGGGTCGTTAAGTTCACTAAAAGCATTAGCAAATTCCTTACCTACAATAAAAAGTTCAAAACGTTCAGTAAAGCGAGGATCAGCTTCGTTTTGTTTTGCCAAAGGACTTATTTCCAGTGGATGTCCGTAGACAAAAGTAGGTTGAATGAGAGTGTTTTCTACGTATTTTCCGAAAAAAGCCTCAATGATATGTCCTTTACTAAAATGGGGCATAACTTCAATTTGGTGTTTTTTTGCCAAAGAAAGGCATTGTTCCAAGGTAAAATTATCTGTAAAATCAATTCCTGTTTTTTCCTTGATTGATGCAACCATACTTACTTTTGCAAAATGGGAAAAATCAATTTCTTGGTTTTGGTAAGTAAATTGCAACTTGCCAAACAATTTTTGGGCCAATTCTTGCAAGCATTGCTTTGTTAAGTCCATAATATCTTGCATATCAGCATAAGCCAAGTAAGCCTCAATAGTGCTAAATTCGGGATTATGTGTGGCATCAATTCCTTCATTTCTGAAAAGACGTCCGATTTCATAGACTTTATTCATTCCACCAACAATTAATTTTTTAAGGGGTAATTCGGTAGCAATTCTCAAGTAAAAATCATAATTAAGAGCGTTGTGATGAGTGATAAAAGGTTTGGCAGAAGCGCCTCCCAAAGTTGGTTGTAAAATAGGAGTTTCTACTTCTAAAAAGCCCTGATTATCAAAAAAATTTCTAATGTATTTCATAATCAAACTGCGAGTTAAAAATACTTGTCTTGTTTTTTCGTTTACGATTAGATCAACATAGCGATTTTTTCTCATCTCTTCGCGGTTTTGCAAGCCATGAAATTTGTCAGGTAAAGGTTTTAGGGCTTTGGTAAGATGAATAAATTCCAAGGCTTTAATGGTTAATTCTTGTGTTTTCGTTTTAAATAAAAAACCTTTGATTCCTATGATATCTCCTAAATCACAATTTTGATAAATCTGAAAAGCATCTTTGCCCACTAAATCCAGTTTTATATATGCTTGCATTCGGAAATTAAAATCTTGTAAATGCAAAAAACCTGCTTTGCCTTGTCCTCTTTTTAAAACGATTCTGCCAGCTACACAAACATTGATTTGTGATTGTTCGAGAGCTAGACTATCTGCTTTTTGGTATTGCAAAAGAATTTGTTCGATGGAATGAGAAGGGACAAATTTTTTTCCAAAAGGATCAATGTTTTTTTTTTTTAATTCATTCATTTTTTGATGTCTAATAATTTCTTGTTCGCTTAATTTTGTTGCCATTTATATGCTCCTTGCATCATTTAATTTTTTTAAACATTTAACCTTTATTATACCAAAAAAACTTGGGTTTTGGTGATGTTTTTGGAGGGGTTGGAGTTTTTTTGTGGGGAAATGCAATTTTTTTTATTTGGTGGTTTGAAAAAGCAAAAAAAGTTAATTAGTTTGGATAAAATAAAAAAAGACACTCATTAAAGAATGCTTTTGGGTTGGTAATTGAATTTTACAAAATTAAAATTGCTTTTTGTTTTTGATTGATGAATTAAAATTTGAAATCAAAATAGTTTTAAAAGAGATGATTTGCAAAAAAAGATAATTTTTAAAAGGATGTTTTTAAAAAAATAAGTAAATATTAAAAATTATTTATATCGTGGTTTTGGTGTTGTTTTTTTATTAGTTCCAACCAAATAACCGATAAGAAATCAAAGAATACCGCCTAATAAAAAAGTAACTATTAAAGGCAATACAATGCTTTTGCTATTCATTTCGCAACTATATCCCCATTTGTAAAAAAAGGACAATAAAGAAAACTGCTAAAGCTACTAAAAATACAATTAATCCTGTCATCATTCCTGATGAAGCATCAAACATTCCTTCGTTATACATTTTAAACTCCATTTGTTTTTTTAAGATAAAATATTTTACTAAAAAAACAACAGCAAAAAGTGCTTTTTTTGAAAAAAATTGATTTTTTGGAACTTTTTTATGCAAAAATGGAACAAAATGAATAAATTTAAATAGTTATATGATAAATTTGTAAAGTGATATATAAGTTTATCAAGATTATGAAAATATTTATAATGGAATTCCAAATTTAGTTTATGTTATTCCTTAATTTGGATATTTTGTCAAAACGTGTTAAAATAGGATTAGTGCAAATTGTTGTAAATCGCATTTTAATTATTTTGCCATAAGTCACAAAGCAATCAAGTCCTTAATTTTCCTTGTGTTTTTGCTTTATGTTTCTTTTGTTTCTTTTGATCTTGGCATGTCGTAAAACTGTTTTATTTGTAAAAGTTTTAGTATAGTAAGTTTTATTATAGTAAAAAAACAAAGGAAAAGAACAAAATATGAAAAACATGAAAACTAAAAACAATAAAAATAATAATACCAGCATAATGGAGCACATCCAAAAGAATTACAAACAAAACATAATCAAAATATCAATATAGAAGATATTAAAGATGAAAATATTACCTTTATTAAAATAGATAAAATCTTAAAAGATGGTGTTTTTTGATATTAAATATGAAATTGAATTTGCTAAAAGTGATTATGAAAAAATTACAATTGCAGATGAAATGAAAATAGAAACTACATCATCTTAAAATATTAAGTTGTCTAAATAAATGAAACAGTTTAAAAAATTATGTTATAATTTACTATATAATAAATTTTTATTATATGTTTCGATTACTAAATAAAATTTTATATAAAATCAAAAAGAGGTAGCGGTGTAAAAGAGTATTATGTGAAGAAGGCATTCTGTGAAGCATAAGAAAGGTAACCATCGCCGAATAATAATTATGGCAATAATTTATTATGAGATTATAGAAAATATCTATAATATTCTTGCTGTTTTAACAGTAAAGGCGCTTTAATCAAGTCTCTCTCAAACCTTCTTTTAAGAAGGTTTTTTGTTTTATAGGAAGGAAAATCATTTGCTAACATTATCTTTTTCAAGAATTAAGAATTATTTTAAAGCTAAATATCTTTTTTTAACAATTTTAACTATTATTGTATCTTTTTTATTATATGATGATTTTTATCCTCAAAATACTAAAAACAAAGATGAAAATACTTTAGTTGTAGGAATGGAATGCAATTATAAACCTTATAATTATCTTTCTAATAATAAAGATAAAAAAGACTTGCATCCTTTAACAATAAATGGTAAAGAAAGTGATATTTTAGTTGCTGGATATGATGTTTTAGTAGCTAAAGAATTAGTTGATTATTTAAATGCAAAGTATGATAAAAAAATTAAATTAGTAATTAAAAAAATAGATTTTGATAGTTTAATTCCTGCTTGTCAAAATGGAGATATTGATTTAATTATTTCAGGGATGAGTAAAACAAAAGAAAGACAAGACCAAATTGATTTTACTGATAATTCTTATTATGATGAAGATCAATTTTATGTTATTGTTATAAATAAAAATAATCCTAATAAGGGTGAATTTATAGTTAATGACAAAATTCAATTACCTGGAAAAATGTTATATCAACGAGGAACTTTTTACGAACAAATAGCAAAAACATTAAAAGGAAATGAAGTAGAAGGAATTAACAATTTTGATGTTCAAGCTCAAAAAGTTCAAACAGATTCCAAATATTTTTATTTAGCTGATGTAACTGTTGCCCAAAAACATTTACAAACTCATAATAATTTAGATAAAATAGAAATAAAAAAAGAAATAATTTTAGATAATAAAATAAAACAAGATGAAGAAATAAAACAAGCTCAAATCATCGAAAAAGATAAAGAAACAGCTTTATATAAAGAAATAAAACAAGCCGCTGGAATACTTGCTATTGGATTTAAAAAACAAAAAGACATTAACAAAGAATTTATTAACAACAAACAAATTACCAAAGAAGACATTGAAGATTTTTTAACAAAAGAACTTACCTCAGATAAAAGAAAAGAATTCATGTATAAACAAACCTCAGAAAAAGATACATTAAATATATGGTCTATTTTTAAAAATAACTTTTCTCTTTATAAAAGAGGGATTTTAACAACTCTTAAATTTGGGATTTATGGAACTTTTGGAGGATTTGTCTTATCTTTATTGTTAGTTCTTTTCCAATTGTTAAATATTACCAAAAAGAAAAGTCATTTTTTAATTTATTATTTGCATCAAATAGGATGTAGAATTATTAATTTTTATATATGGATTATTAAAAGTACTCCTATGTTAGTGCAAGCTTTTGTGAGTTATTTTTTCTTAAAAGAGTTTGCTTTTTTCCAAAATGCTACTTGGTATACTCCAATGTTTGCTGCTTATATGGTAATTATTTTAAATACTATGGGCTATATTTCAGAAATTATTACTAAAAATATTTCCTTTTTGGATAAAGGACAAATTGAGGCTTCCTTGTCTTTGGGAATGACACATACTCAAACAATGCGCTATATTGTTTTGCCCCAAGCTATTAAAAGATCACAAACTCCTATTTTAAATGAGTTTATTATTAATTTAAAAGATTGTGTTGTTTTTAGTATGTTAGGTGGAATTATTGATATTGCTTGTGCTTCTAATGCTTTGTATAGTAGTGTTGCAAGCCCTAAACCTTATTATATTTCTTCTATTATTTATTTGATTATTATAGGAACTGTTATTTTCTTTTTGAAAAAAATGGAAAAAGTAAGACAAGTTTAAACTATATAATATAAGATATTTAGTTATAATTTATTTGTTATTATTAAAAGGCTAACTTTCAAAAAGTTAGCCTTCATTATTGATTGAAATTTAAGATATGATAAATGATTATTTAAATAATTGTTTTTGATATAATTTCATAAATTTATTAATAATTGTTTTGTTTAATAAATATCTAATGATAACAGCCCAAACAACAGATATTATTATTAAAGATAAATAATAAAAAAAATCAGATATATTTTTAAACCATTTTATATTTTTAGGTATAAATACAAAAAGCCAAAGTAAAATGATATAAAATATAGAATTAATTATAGCTTCTCCAATTATTTCCAATTTATCAAAATTGAATAATAAAGTCTTTTTTAAAATTTGATTAATATCTTTTGGCAAAACACCTATTATTTGTAATTTTTTTATTTCTTCTTTTTATTAAAGGATAATAGCGTTTATGTTCAAACATTTCTACAGCTACATATATCCTAAAAGCCAACAAACCTATAACAAAATAGCAAGCCATAAACAAACATTTAAAAAGTAATTCTTGCCTTAACATAAGTAATCCAAAGAAAAACAATGTAATAATAGAAAAAAATACAGAAATAAAATGTGTTCCATATCCTCTTATATAATTATTATATTGTGCCTTCTAATAAAGGTTCATCATAAACATTAAATATTCCCAAGATAAATTATTTATTGATGTATTATGATTTTATTCTTTTTGTATTGATAGTTAGTTGCTATTTGCTATTTGCTTATTTACCTAATAATAAATTGTTAAAAGAAAAAATATTATTAGAAGAACAATTAGAATCAAAACAAAATATAAAAAATAATTCATTAACTGCAAAATAATAAAACATCATTTATAATTACAACCTCAAACTATTTACTTAGTTTGGGGTTTTTATATCCAAATAACTAACTATAAATAAAAAACATCTTCCAAATTAACTAAAATTAAAAGAAAATCACTAAAACACTTGACTATTTCATCTTTTTTTTATAAAATATTAGTGATGGTAAAATAGATGTAGCTAAAATAATTAAACTAATCCCTTGCCTTTTAGAGGCTTTTCTAAGTAATTCTTTGCTGTTTAAGAAAGAAAAGAAAGCAGGCGATTATTAATTATTTGGTTATACAAACTTACCTTAAAAAAGGAGAGTTTACAAATGTCACGCTATACAGGTTCACTTTGGAAAGTTTCAAGACGCCTTAATTATTCGGTTTCAGAAACTGGAAAAGAATTACGCAAAAGAGCTTATGGTCCAGGACAACACGGTCAAAAAAAAGTTAAATTAAGTGATTATGGGCTTCAATTGCAAGAAAAACAAAAATTACGTTTTACTTACGGCGTATCAGAAAAGCAATTTCGCAAAATTTTTGATAATGCAAGCAAACTAAAAGGGATTCATGGTGAAATGTTTTTAGTACTATTAGAATCTCGTCTTGATAATGTAGTTTATCGTTTAGGATTTGCCAAAACAAGAGCTCAAGCAAGACAATTAGCTAATCACGGTCATATTTTAGTAGATGGAAAAAAAGTAGATATTGCTTCTTATCGTTTAAAACCAGGGCAAACAGTTACTTTAAGAGAAAAATCTAAAAATCTAAATATTGTCCAAGAAGCTGTAAATAGTAAGTTTGTTCGCGCAGATTATGTTTCTTTAGATAAAGAATTAGTGGGTAAATATGTAAGATACCCTCAAAGAAACGAATTTTTACCAGATATTAACGAACAATTAATAGTTGAATATTATAATAGATAACCTAAACGCCCTTTAATAGGGTGTTTTTTGTGTATTTGGAATATATAAAATAGTAGTTAATTAGTTGTCATTGTATAATAAAAAACAACCAAAACTAATTTATTTATTAATAATCCATAATTAAGATAACTAATTACATAAAATAATAATTATAAAACAAATATAATAGTATATATAAACTAACACAACCCCCCACCCAAAAAACTACCAAAAAAACTTATTGTCTATAATAAACATAGCTTTTTATATTATAATATTAACATTTTACCCTAATTATCAATTATTAAAGTTTCAGTTTTTAATCGTTTTTGATTAACTTTTAACTTTTAAAAATCTCAAAAAAGGAATTGATTAATATGAAAAAAGTAAATTTAAAACGCCAAGAAACAATTGATTTTTTAAAAACTATGAGTCAAAAATCCCAAGAACAAACTCTACAAACCCTTAATTCTTCTTTGCAAGGATTAGATCAAAATCAAGTAATGTTGCATCAAAGTTTGTATGGTAAAAATATTTTATCCCAAGAAATCAAAACCATTTTTACTAAACAATTACTCCAAATTGCAATTACTCCTTTTAATATTGTTTTATTAATTTTAACTCTTATTTCTTTGGTTAATGATGTTCTTACTCCCAGTCCAGAAAATAGAAGTTATGCTACTATTATAACTACTATTTTAATGTTTTTGGGTTCTGTCATTGTCCAATTTAGTCAAGAAAGTAAACATTTAAAAATTACTTCTCAATTAAAAACTTTGGTACAAAATACAACTGCAGTTAAACGAAATAATTCTAAATTGGAAATCGCTTTAGAAGAAGTAGTAAGAGGAGATATTGTTATTCTTTCGGCAGGAGATATTATTCCAGCTGATATTAAATTATTAGAAACTAAAGATTTTTTTGTAAAAACTACTACTTTTACTGGTGAATCAGAACCAGTAGAAAAAATGGCGTGTGCTTTTTTACAAAGTGAAACTATTTTAGACGATCCTAAATTAGTTTTAGCAGGCTCAACTGTTATTTCTGGTTATGCTACAGGTATTGTTTTAGTCACCGGAAAAGATACTTATTTAGGTAATATCAGCCAGGAAATTACTAAAAAAAAATCCCTTTCACACTTAGATCAAAGTATTAATACCATTGCTAAATTACTTATGATATGTATTTGTTTAATGGCGCCTTTAGTATTTTTATTCAACTTTAAAAAACCTCAAAATACTTTATTACAATCATTTCTTTTTGCTCTTACTATTGCCTTTGGACTTACTCCTAAAATGCTTCCCCTAATTGTTGCTACTTCTTTTTCTAAAGGAATTGTTGCTTTATCCAAGCGCAAAGTAATTGTTAAAAACCTAAATGCTATTTCTAGTTTTGGAGCAATGAATATTTTATTTACTGACAAAACAGGAACCCTTACCGAAGACCAAATCTTTTTGGAAAATTTCTTAGACCTTAATGGCAACGAAGATATCCGTGTTTTGCGTCATGCCTATCTGAATAGTTTTTTTCAAACAGGGCTTAAAAGTTTAATTGATAAAGCCATTATTACCAAAACAAATAATGCCCAAACTCTACATCCTTCTTTACAAGGAATCACCGAGCAATTTACCAAAATTGATGAAATTCCTTTTGATTTTAAAAGAAGAAAAATGAGTGTAGTAATACAAGATGTTTCCCAAAAACAACAAATGATTACTAAAGGAGCAATTGAAGAAATACTTGCTATTTGTGATCATGTAGAACTTGAAGGCAAAGTTGTTCCTTTAAGTGACCAAAGCAAACAAATAGTCCTGCAACAAACCATAACTTATAATCAAAAAGGTTATCGCGTAGTTGGAGTAGCCCAAAAACTTATCTCAAATCCCAAACAACAACCCTGTTTTACTCCTGGACAAATTGAAGAAAAATCAATGGTTCTCATCGGATTGCTTACTTTTTTAGACCCTATTAAAGAAAGTTCAACCCAAACTATTGCCTCTTTGCAACAAAAAGGTATTATTGTTAAAATCCTTACAGGAGACAACGATATTCTTACCAAAGCTATTGCCCAAAAATTAAATATTCAAACAACTTATTGTCTTCAAGGAAGTATCATCGATAATTTAAGTGATGATACTCTTTACGAAGCTTCTCAAAAAACTAATCTTTTTACTAAATTATCCCCCGAACAAAAAGCAAGAATTGTATCTGTTTTTAAACAAAAAGGCAATATCGTTGCTTTTATGGGTGACGGAATTAACGATGCTTCTGCTATGAAACAAGCTAATTTAGGTATTTGTGTTGATAGTGGTGCTGAAATTACTAAAGAAATTGCAGATATTATTTTGTTAGAAAAACAACTTATCGTTTTAGAACAAGGAGTTGTAGAAGGAAGAAAAACCTATACTAACGCCCTTAAATACATTAAATTTACTCTATCTTCTAATTTTGCCAATTCCCTCAGTATTTTGCTTGCTAGTTTATGTCTTAATTTTCAACCTATGATAGTTTTACAAGTTTTATTTTTAGACCTTATCTATGATTTGATTTGTTTTGCTATTCCTTTTGATAATGTTGATTATATTTATTTACAAAAACCACGCAAATGGGATTTTGCAAGTATTAAAAGTTTTATGTTATGGTTTGGTTTTTTTTCTTTCTTATTGGATGTGGCTTTTTTAAGTGGAATGAAATTTATTTTAAAAAACTTATCCCAAAGTCCACAATTATTTCAAACTAGTTGGTTTATTTTTTCAATGTGGTCACAAACATTAACCCTTTTCTTACTGCGAACTGACAAAATTATTGCTAAAAACAATCAAAAAAACCTTCCTTCTTTTCTTATTATGGCATGTTGTTGTTTAGGTTTGGTAATTACTACTTTCCTTCCTTTAATGCCTATTGTAAGTCAAGCCCTTAATTTAGATAAATCAATTTTTGAAAAACCTACAATTTTTTCCTTTTTGTTATTTTTAGTAGTTATTTATTCATTAGTTATGATATGGGCTAAAAAAATCTTTATTCAAAAACACAAACAATTATTATAAATTGTATTAACTAATTTCGTTATTTTATCATTGTATTATTTTATTATTTCAAAATTTATTATTTCAAAATAAAATGGTTTGCTTTGGTTTTTTGCTTGCTAAAAATTAATTATAAATTGATTGTTTTGCTTTCTAATATCGCCCCTTTTTTCGCCTCCCAAATTTTGCAATTTATCAATCATAATCATTTTTGAAAGGAATTTCTATGTTTGGCACTTCTCCTTTATGGACAGTTTTTTTGTTTTTGTGTATCTTTATTGTTTTTCATTTTTTCTTACGCAAATATCAAGTTTTAAATATGGTATTTTTATTTTTGCTGTTATTTTCCCTTGTTTATTGTTTGAAAAGCTACCATGATACCTTTGTTGAACCTATTTTTAAAAGATATCTTAGTTTAGATATTTCTGAAAACATTTATGATTGTTTATTAAATTTTATTCTAACTAGTATCATCATCATCAAAGCTCCTTATTTAAGAGTTGCTTTTAATAATTGGTCTAAGCATTGGAACATCAAACGAAAAAACTTTTTTATGGGTGGAGATAATACCCAAAAAGAAATTATTAAAGCTACTTTAGAACTTGCTTCTCGTAAAATAGGAGCCTTAATTACGATTGAAAAAAATAATACTTTGGAACAATACGCCCAAAAAGCTATCTTAATTGATGGTAATGTTTCTAAAGAATTGTTATTAAACATCTTTGCTCTCAACACACCTTTACACGATGGAGCAGTTATTATTAGAGGAGATAAAATTTTGTGCGCTAGTGCCTATTTTACCTTGTCTTCATCAGCTGATTACTTAGACAAAAAAACTGGTTCGCGTCACCGTGCAGCTTTAGGGATTAGCGAAACTACAGATAGTATGACAATTGTTGTCTCTGAGGAAACAGGAAATATTTCTATTGCTTTAGAAGGGATGATGTTTCAAACTAACGAACAAGAAAAACTTAAAGAATATTTAGCTATTTTTATGAATTAATTAAAATAAAAATTCTTCAAAATACAAAATAAATAAAATACAACCCCATTTTATAAAATAAAACAATCCCAACTAACCTCAACCCCCAAACCAAATATACCAATCAAAGACGAAAAGGAAACAAATAAATGAATAAACGAAAATTAGGCATTGTAGTTGATTCTACTTGCGGGAATACTTATGGCAAAAACTTTTTTGAAGATATTTCAGTAGTGCCTTTAACATTAATTGTTGGAGAAACTAGCTATATGGATGGTGCCATTGACAATACCACTTTACTAAATTTTATTGAAAACAAACAAAAAGTAACTACCAGCCAACCCAATCCAGAGCTTTTTATTAAAGCTTTCAAGGAACAATTTGACTTAGGATATAAACACGTTATTTGTTTAACTTTATCCAGTAAACTAAGTGGTACTCATAATAGTGCTCTTTTAGCTAAAAAAATGCTTAACAATCCTAATATTACTGTTATTGATACTCAAAATATTGGTCCTGGAGTTTATTTTTTCTTACAAAGAATCAATGATTGGCTTACTCAAAACCCTGATGTTTGCCCTCAAACAATCACTGATAAAATCAATGAAGAAAAACTAAAAGGCTTTTTGTTATGCACTGTTAATAATTTAAAAATATTAGCTTATAATGGACGTATCTCCAAATTTAGATTTTTAATTGGCAATCTTTTGAAAATACATCCTATTTTAAAATTTCAACAAGGAGTGTTATCAATTGAAAAAAAAGTAAGAAACTTAAAAAACTGTTTTAATTATTGTCTTAAAAAAATATTAGAACACAAAACTGCAAATAATAAACTTGATATTCAAGTTATTTATGTAGATGATGACAAAGATGCCAAAGAACTTTTAGCACAAATCACAAACTTAGCTAACCCCCAAATTAAAGCTACTCTTTATGGTGCTATTTCTCCTGTAGTAGCAGCTCATATTGGCTATAAAGGATTTGGATTTTATCTTAACGAAATTACAGATTAACTTATAATGGAATGCATTATTTTTTAATCCCTTATTTTGTTTAAAGTTTTAGAACAGTCAAAACTTTTTATCCCAAAAATTTTTAAAACCTACCTTTAAAAAACACTTAAACAATATTTTTGATTATCTTTTTGGCTATTTTAAGATACAATAAAATTGTAGCTATATTTTAGTTACATTATATTTTTATATCCTTGATGTTAGAAAGAACCAAATAAGTGTCTATATTTTACCAAAGAAAAAAACTTTTTTTCAAAATACTTTTGGTTTTAGTATTAATTTTTTTTATTACAACCATCGCTTATGCTATAGAAGATTGGCATAAATTAAAAAAGGATAGTAATTTTGGATTAAAAATTGCTGCTCCTGCAGAATTGTCAGTTTCTAAACCCGCAGATCTTCACGACACCAATAAAAAATTTTTAGTTCCTACAGAACATAATTTTTTAATGACAACAGAACAAACAGATAGAGTTATTTTTGAACAAGAAGCTACTCTAAAAACTCAAAATGACAAATTAACTTTTATAAACGGAAAAAATAGCAAACTAGATATTAATTATTTTTTTGAAAACCTTGATTTAAACGAACAATTAAAAGATTTTTTTAATGTTCAGATTTTATGGAAATACAAAGAACAACCTCAACAAAGTTTTGTTTCTTATGACAATAAAAATAAACCAGTTATTATTGATCAAAACGGTAATTTAAAAAAAATTATTGTTCAATTTACCATTTATGCTTCTAAAGTTTTTCCTTCTGGATTCCAAGCTAAAGAAAAAAAATTACAGATAAAATATAACATACAAAAACCATAATATTGTTTTGCTATTTTTATTATTTGTGATTTGCAAGTAACAACTATTTTTAATTTTAAGCTCCTTTAAAATTTTAAATTATATAAATTGCTTATTTATTTCAATACTTAATTTTCAAATAAGCGAAGACCGTATCAGCACGGTCTTTTCTTTTTTTTCCTTCACATTTATTTTAGAAAAAGATTAATTTGTTATAAAAATATCTATTTTAATAACCCCCCTAGCCTTATTATTTTTTTCTAAAATGAATTGATGAAAAAACATTTTTTGTGTCTTTTGGCAACCCTCTTTAATAATAAACATCTTTGGGCAAAATAACTTTATTCCAATTCTTAAAATTATAAAACATAGATATAAAGGTAACCAAGTTTATGATGGGACTTAACAATCAAACAATTAATTTCTATTCCAAACACCCTAAAATATGGAAACTGGCTCACAACCGCCAAATTGAAATTTCTCATAAAGCCTTAATTATGGCAATTATTAATGTTACTCCTGATTCTTTTTCAGATGGGAACCAACATTTTACTACTCAAAAAGCAGTTAATCATGCTCTTCGTTGTCTCAAAGAAGGTGCTGATATCATTGATATTGGAGGCGAATCTACTCGTCCAGGAGCAATCCCAATTACTCCTTTAGAAGAACAAAAACGCATTTTGCCTGTTATTAAAGAATTATTACGTCATCCTAAAGCCATTATTTCTGTTGATACTTATCATTTTCAAACCGCTAAATTAGCCATTAAAGCAGGAGCTCATATTATCAATGATGTTTGTGGCTTGCAACAAAATCCTCAAATGGCACAAACAATTGCCTCATTAAATGCAGGTGTTTGTATTATGCATACAGGCAGAAATCGCAAAAAACTTTCTAATGCCTTGCAAGACCAATTTTATTTTTTAAATCATTCCTTAGAAATTGCCAAACAAGCCCAAATTGCAACAGAGGCAATAGTAATTGACCCTGGGTTTGGTTTTGAAAAAAACATTGATGAAAACTTTGATATTATAAAAGAATTTGAGCAATTAACTAAAATGGAACTACCCATATTGGTAGGTCTTTCACGTAAAAGATTTCTTAAAGCAATAATTCCAACTGAAAACTTTTTGCAAGTAGAATCATTAGATGCCATTACTGCCACTGCTAATTTTTTGTTAAGAACTAAAGGAGCTTCGATTTTTCGAGTACATAATGTCAAAATGAATAAAAATAGTTTGCTTTTAGCAGATACTTTAATGAAAAAAATACAAATATTGTTATCCTAAATATATTTTAAAATTATCCCTTTTAAAATAATGAAAAACATTAATTTTTTGCAACATAAAAAACGCAAATAAAACACATTTTAAAAAAAGAATTTATGACTTGTCAAACTTATCAAATATTTTTCTAAAAACAAATATTTTGCAAACATTTTTCTATTTTTTATAACTATACCCAAGTAAAGAACGTATAAAACAATGAAACTTAATAACAATGTAGCAGCCATAGGACTTGGTAGTAATCTGGGAGCTAAAAAGAATAATTTACAAACTGCTTTAAAAATGATTAATTTGCATCCTCAATGCGAAGTTTTGAAAGTTTCTCCTTTGTATGAAACTCTTCCTTGGGGAAAAACAGACCAACCTTTATTTTTAAACGCTGCTGCTCTTATCAAAACTTTCCTACCTCCCTTACTTTTTTTAGATTTTTTATTATCTGTAGAAATGAAACTCAAAAGAAAACGACTGGAATTATGGGGACCGCGTACTATTGATTTAGATATTTTGTTTTTGGGTAATCATACTTGCAAAACTCCTAAATTAACTATTCCTCATCCCTATATGTTAGAAAGAATTTTTGTCCTTGCTCCCTTAGCAGATATTTTGCCTAACCAAATAATACAAACCAAAACTATTTTAGAATGGAAAAACCAATTAGATCAAAATGCAGTTAAAATAATTGAAAATAATCAATGGTATCAACCTTCTTTTTAAAAAACCTAACTGTTTCATTTTTAGATAACTTAATTATTTTAAACTATATTTATTAATGTAAAAATAAAATTGTAAAAAGGAAATTATATGAATATTTTATCAATCGAAACTAGTTGTGATGAAACGAGTTGTGCAGTTACTCAAAATGGTAAAAAAGTACTTTCTAATGTAGTTTTTTCCCAAATTAAAGATCATCAAATTTTTGGTGGAGTAGTCCCTGAAATAGCTTCTAGAAAACATATTCAATTTATGACTTTGGTATTACAACAAGCCCTTAAAGAAGCGAACCTTACCCCCCAAGAAATTGATTTAGTAGCAGTTACCCAAGGACCTGGTTTGGTAGGTTCGTTGCTAGTTGGCATTAACGCCGCTAATGTTTTTGCCTACACTTATCAAAAGCCTCTTTTGGGAGTAAATCATTTATTAGGGCATATCTATTCTGCTCAAATTGAACATGAAATTAATTTTCCTGCCTTAGTACTTTTAGTTTCTGGAGGACACACCGATCTTTTTTATCTTACGGACCACCTCCAAATCAAACCTCTTGGCACTACTCTTGATGATGCAGTAGGAGAAGTTTATGATAAAATTGCTAAAAACCTCAATCTGCCTTATCCTGGAGGACCTTTGATTGATCAATTAGCCCAACAAGGAAAAGACACTTATCATTTGGTGCGCCCTTATTTAAAAAATGATAATCTGAATTTTAGTTTTTCAGGACTCAAAAGCACTTTGGTAAATTTAGTGATGAAACAAAACCTAAAAGATATCAACATTCCTGATTTGTGCGCTTCTTTTCAAGCTAGTGTTATTGATGTTTTATATGAAAAAACTAAAAGAGCTTTAACCAAATATCGTGCTAAACAATTAATTGTTACTGGTGGAGTTGCTTCTAATTCTGGTTTAAGACAAAAGTTTATGGCATCTTTTGCTAACTTGGAAGTTATTTTTCCTAGTTTGCAATATTGTACTGATCAAGCTGCTATGATAGGTATTGCAGCGTATTATCAGAAACAAATTACTAAAGCTTCTAAAAAATATGATCTTACAGCAAATCCTAATTTGTTTTTTTGATTTTTGATAATACCCCTTTTTTATATAATATATAACAAAAAAAGAGTCCCAAAAAGACTCTTTTATTTTTTATTTGGTTGTTGTTATTTTTGGTTTACTTTTTGCTTTGGATTTTGTTGGAGTTTGATTTTTTTCATCTAAAGAATAAAC
This sequence comes from Rice orange leaf phytoplasma, assembly GCF_001866375.1. NCBI lineage: Bacteria > Bacillati > Mycoplasmatota > Mollicutes > Acholeplasmatales > Acholeplasmataceae > Candidatus Phytoplasma > Rice orange leaf phytoplasma. The sequence goes on from NZ_MIEP01000008.1 coordinate 87,632, forward strand.
TTCTTTTTGGTTGAGGGTGTCTTTTTCTAATAAAGCTTTGGTTATTTTTTCAACTAATGTTTTATTAGTTATTAAAAGTTCTTTGGATGTTTTATAACATTTATCAACTATTTTTTTTAACTTCTTGGTCTACTTGATAACGAGTTTGTTCTGAACAATGTTCAAAATTAATATATCCTAAAGGACTCATTCCAGAATAAGCAACCATCCCAAAAGCAATGCGAGTAACTGATTTTAGATCTGAATAAACTCCATTTGTTCTAGATTTACAAAAAAAGTTCTTCGGCTGCTGCTCCCCCTAGAGAGCAAACTATAGTATATTTTAATTTATCTTCGGTTTGACTAAAATATTCTTTATCAGAAGTGTGCCACACATAACCTAGAGCTCCTCCTCTTGGAGTAATTATAATGGTTCTTACTTTGGATTCTGAATGAGGGTGTTTCATTAAAATAACGGCATGCCCTGCTTCGTGATAAGCTGTCATGATTTTTTCTTTTTCTTCAGTTTTGCGTGATTTTTTGGCAGGACCTATACTCACTTTGTCAATGGATTCTTCTAAATCTTTCATATTAACTTCTAATTGTTTATTTTTAGTAGCTAAGATGGTAGCTTCATTTACAATAGCTGCAAGTTCTGCGCCTGACATACCGGGAGTTCTTTTAGCTATTTGTAATAAATCAACATCAGTAGCTATTTTTTTCTTTTTGGTATGTATTTTAAGATAGCTTCTCTTGCTTCTAAATCAGGCAAGCCAACAGTTACTTTGCGGTCAAACCTTCCTGGACGTAGTAAGGCATCATCTATAATATCTATTCTATTGGTAGCTGCAATTACTACGATTCCTTTAGTTTGGTGGAAACCGTCCATTTCAGTAAGTAATTGATTTAGGGTTTGGTCTTTTTCGCTGTTTCCTCCAAAATCTCCTTCACTTCTTTTGCCTCCCAAAACATCAATTTCATCAATAAAAATAATACATGGGGAGGCTTCTCTAGTTTCTTCAAAGAGTTTTCTTACACGTGCTGCCCCAACTCCAACATACATTTGGACAAATTCAGAACCAGCAACGGCGTAAAAAGGGATACCTGCTTCTCCAGCTAAGGCTTTTGAAAGTAAGGTTTTTCCTGTACCTGGAGGTCCTTCAAAGATAACTCCTTTAGGCATTACATCCCAAGTGTCTGAATTTTTCCAATTAACATTTTTATTATCTTCTGTACTCCCTTCTTTGTATCATCTTTTAGAAATTAAATTACCATTTTCATCATAAGTTTTATCCCAAGAATATTCCCAATCAATTTGCGGATTTTCTTCTGTGCTTTCTTTTTTATATGATCTATGAGATGAAGTAGTATATTTAGTTTCCTTAGTTATTGCAAAAATATTAGTTAATTTGTAAGAACAAAATATTAAATATAATATAAAACAATATTTTAGATAAATATTTTTCTTTAGATTATTTATTTTTATAATATATATTACAATATATATCCCTTATTTTTTTAATGAAATTTATTATTTATATCAAAAATTATAATAATAAAAATATTTTAAACATTATTTTTTAAAAAGTTGTTCTCTTTTGAAATATACATAAATCAAAGAAACAAAAATAGTGGTTACTAAAACACCCATAACAATTTTGGGGGTAAGTTTTGTTTGTGGTTCTTTTTCTGGGGATTGAGTATTTGCTGGCACTACTGGTTCGTTATCTACTTCAGTTGTTTCATCTTTTTTATCTACTTCAGTTGTTTCATCTTTTTCTTTTGTTATTTCAGATTGTCGAAATTCATCACCTACAATAGTTGTTTTATTTGTTTTTTTAGTTATTGAATTATTAACTTTTATTAAAGTTACAGTTGGGCTTCCTTCTTCTATGGTTTCTTCTATTGTTGTAGTTGCTGATTTTGGTATGAAGAACCAACTTTTTTTATAATCAATTGGTTTTTGTTCATCTTCATTTTCGCTGTCTCTTAAATAATGTGTTTCAGATATTTTTATATTATTTTCATCATATTCGGCATCATAAGTTTCATCATTTTCTCAATCTACTTTTTTATCATCTTCTATTGTATAAAGTCTTTGTTTTTTTATATTGTTATTTTCATCTTGTTCCAAAACTTCTTTTTTAGAATCATCTACAAATGTAATTAACACATTATCATCCTTATTACCAAAGGAATCCAAAGGTACAAAGCCACCATCATCTTCAGAATTCACATCCATAGAAGCATCGCCATCTGCAAGATACACATTAATAGAACTATCATCATCTTCGGAACTTGAACTATAACTGGTTGTCTTTTCGCTTCCATCTGAATTAAAAAATGTTTGTTTTGTCATTTCATTATCTTGATATTCTTTATTCCAATTTTCTTTATGTTCCCAATAAATATCATCTTCTGAGGTTTTAAAATGTCTTTGTTCTAATGTATGTCCACTATTATCATCTAAAGTTCTATTCCAAGTATTAGGGCTTTTCCAATTTATTTCTTTATTGTTATTGAGATAACTTCTTTTATTTAATTTATAAGGTCTATTATTAATAATTTTTAATTCTATATAATAAGTTTTATCGTGATTCCAATTAACTATTTTTTTATATTCTTTGCTATTTGATGTGTAATGCCTTTCAGTTAATATATATTCTTCAGCTTGAACTTCTTCTGCAAAGTTGCCATCATAATACGTTTTATCCCAAGTTTTATCGTGATCCCAATTAACTTGTTTGTTATCTTCGTCGCTGCCTTCTTTAAAATATCTTTGTGAAATTTGTTTATTATTAGAATCATAAACTTTATCCCAAGTATTAGGATTTTCCCAGTCTAATTGTTTTTCTTCGCCTTCATTATGAGGTTTATATGCTCTACTGGATGAAGTGTATGTTTGTGTTTCCTTATTAGTTGTTGCAAAAACATAAGTAATATTTAATATAAAAAATAATAAAGAAATTAATAAATATAATTTAGATACTTTTAAATAAAATGATTTTTTTCTTTTTGCATTATTCATTTTTATAATATAGATCCTTTTTTATTTTATGTTTTTTAAAAAAAATAAAAACAATTGTAATCATTAAAACTAAAAAAATTAAATAATAATATATATTTTTTTAAAACCAAAAAGTAAATATTGAAATGAAAAAATAATTTTTATTTTGTATGTACATTTTTACATTTTTTAACCCCATCTTTTTACAAATTTGCCACAGCAGTTCAAAAAATAAAAAACTTGCTATTAATGTCATTTTATCACAAAAAAATAAAAAACAAGGTTTTTGCTCACTAATCTGTATATCATGAGTGCTTTCCTTGCAATTTTATATATAAAAAAAAGAGACTTTAAAAGTCTCTTTTTGGGATTATTTAATTTTTTTAAAAACATTTTTACTTTTTTTGTCAATCGATTTTTTCTAAATTGAGTTCTGCCTGGGTTTTGGTTAAGTAGTTAGGAACTAATAAATGGCAATTGGAAACAATTTTTGCAAATTGTTTGATGGTGCAAAAATCTATTTTGATAGTAGTTGGTTCAATTAATAAATGATTAGGAAAAGATTGCAAGAAACTGCTTTCAAATCTATCTTCGTTTAAGTAAATGTGGGTTTCTTTGAGGCTTAAAGCAAAAAAAGCATTACTTCTAGCATCAATTAAAGGAGTAAGTGAAGCATAAGAATAACCACTAGATAAAAGTAATAGACTGCTTATTTGGTATAAAGGTATTTGTAAGTTGAAGGCTAACATTTTGGCTGTAAGAACTGCTACACGAGTGCCAGTATAAGAACCAGGACCCACACCAACTATTAAAGCATCTAAGTTGTTTAGACCTAAATTATTTTCTTGTAAGACGCTTTCAATTAAAGGAATCATGCAAGGAACATAATCGTTTTTGCCAAGGCGGGATTTGAAAGTAGTAATTTTTCCTTGGATAACTAAAATAACTATTTGGCTTTTGGTGGCAGTATCTAGAATTAAAATGTTTTTGTGATTCATTGTCGTATCGCTTTCAAAAGTTTGGTTAGAGATTTGCAAAAAAATTTAAAGGTTGATTTTGGAATAAGTATTTTGCATATCATTTTGATCCATTTTTATTTTTATTATCAAGGTTGCTATTTTGATAGATAGTAATTTTTCTTTGAGTTTCATTTAAAAATGTCATTTCTACTAAAAAAGCAAAATCAGGAAAAATGTAACTGCAATTTTGAAAATATTCTACTATAACAAAATCTTGATAAGTAAGGTCTTCTAATAGTTCTTCTAAAAATTCAGTCTCAAGGCCTGTGCGATATAAATCAAGATGATAAATAGTGTGCAATTTGTTCTTGTAGGTTTTAGAAATGACAAAAGTAGGACTACAAATATTTTGAAGGATGGCAAAACTTTTAATAAAACCCTTAGTAAAGATAGTTTTTCCACAACCCAAAGAGCCTTGTAATAAAATGATTGTTTTGCTTTGTTTTTCTTTGGGAGTGTTTTTTTTTTGATTGATGAGTTTTTTTCCTAAATTGTAACCTAATATTTGGGTTTCTTTTGGGGTATTAGTAATTGTTTCTAAATATATTTTGGTTTTCATATGCGTTTAGACCTTTAATTATGAGATTAAAATAATATGATAAGACCTTTGTTCTTTTTCCTTTGGTGTTTTGTTCTTTTGTTGTTGTTTTAAAATTAATTTTCTACGCCATCTACATCAAGTACTTCTTTTTTGACAACCGCTACTGAAACTGCTTTATGACCTGTTTTTAATTTGATGATGCGCGTTCCTTGGGTAGCTTTGTTTTTGGTTTTGGTAATTTGGTCAATTGCTACTCTTACTACTTGTCCTTTGTCAGAAGAAACAATAAGATCATCTGTAGGGAGGACAACTTGTAGGGTAATAAGTCTTCCTTTTTGGTCGTTTACTTTGATAGTTTTAGAGCCTTTGCCACTACGTGCTTGAATGCGGTATTGGTTGACATTGGTTATTTTTCCAAAGCCGTTTTCAGTCATTACTAAAATGTTTTGTTCTTCGGAATCAGTGTCAAATAAAGCAGCTCCTACTAAGAATTCATCACTTCCAAGACGCATTCCAATTACACCCATGCTGTTGCGACTAATACTTTTAATTTTGGTTTCACAAAAACAAATAGCATTGCCATTGTTAGATGCTAGAATGATATTTTTAGTGCCTGTGGTTTTGTTTACTGTAAGGACTTCATCGTTTTCTTTTAACCTAATTGCAATAAGACCTCTTTTGGAAATGTGGCTGTATTCTTTGAGAGGTGTTTTTTTGACTATGCCTTTTTTGGTAGCAAAGAATAAGTAATCTTGGGATTGATCAAAGTTTTTAACACTGGTGAAAGAAGTTAAAAATTCGTCTTTTTCGAATGGTAAGAAATTAACAAGATGGCTTCCTTTGGATTGTCTTTGACCTAAAGGAATTTCGTAGCCTTTGAGTTGATAGACTTTGCCTTTGTTAGTAAAAAATAAGTGATAATCGTGAGTAGAAGTGATTGCTAGATGTTCAATAAAGTCTTCTTCGTAGATTTTCATACCAGAAACGCCTTGCCCACCTCTTTTTTGTTGTTTGTAAGTATCAATATCCATGCTTTTGATGTAGCCTTTGTTAGTAATTGTAATAATGATAGGTTTTTCTTCGATTAAGTCTTCGTCTTCAAAGTTTAGGGGCGCATCAAAATTGAGGGTAGTTTTTCTGTCATCTTGGTATTTTTTCTTCATTTCTAGAAGTTCTTTTTCTAAAATGCGTTCTTTTTTCTTTTGGGAATCAATGATACTTTGGCATTCTAAAATTTCTTGAGTGAGGTTTTTTTCTTCAGTGATAAGTTTTTGAGTTTCTTGGTTAGCAAGTCTTTGGAGGCTCATTTCTAAAATGGCTTTGCTTTGTATTTCATCAAAATTGTATCTTTGCATTAATTTGCTTTGGGCTTCTTTGAAATCTGTAGAAGTTTTGATGAGTTTAATAGCAGTTTCGATGTCTTCTAAAATAGTGATAAGAGCTGTTACTAAATGTTTTCTTGCGATTGCTTTTTTGAGTTCAAAGCTTTTTTGGCGGTTAATAATTTCGATGCGGAAATTGAAAAAAGCTTCTAAGATTTGTTTTAAAGAAACTAATTGGGGAGTTTTTCCAACTAAGGCAACCATATTGATACCAAAAGAAATTCTTAATTGGGAATGTTTGTAAAGCTTGTTAAGAATAATTTTACTGTTTGCGTCTCTTTTAAGTTCGATTACAATTTTCATTCCTTTGCGACTGGATTCGTCTCTAAGGTCTGTGATTCCTTCTACTATTTTGTTTTTAACTAGAAAAGCAATTTTTTCAATTAGATCAGTTTTTTTGACTTGATAAGGAATTTCTGTAACAATGATTGAAGTTTTTCCTCTTTCTTCCGAAACGTGACTTTTAGCCTTTAAGATAACAGCTCCCTGTCCGGTGTGATAAGCGCTTTTTAAACTTTGTAAGCCTAAAAGTTCGCCACCAGTAGGAAAATCAGGTCCTTTGATGTGTTGCATTAATTCATCAATGGAAATGTCTTTATTATTAATGTAGTTAATTAAACCATCAATGACTTCGCCTAAATTATGAGTAGGGATTTTGGTTGCCATTCCTACTGCAATTCCTGTAGCTCCGTTAATTAATAAGTTGGGAAGAGCTGTTGGAAGCACTAATGGTTCTTTTTCAGTACCATCGTAATTATCAACAAAATCAATTGTGTCTTTGTCAATGTTTTTGATTAGTTCCATTGCCATTTTTGCCATTTTAACTTCAGTATAACGCATAGCTGCTGCTTTGTCGCCATCAATTGAACCAAAGTTTCCATGACCGTCTACTAAAGGATAACGGTAACTAAAATCTTGAGCCATTCTTACCATTGCCTCATAAATGCTTGAATCTCCATGAGGATGGTATTTACCCATAACATCCCCAACTACACGAGCTGCTTTTTTGTAGCTTGCGTGACTGTAGACGCCTAATTCTTTCATACTATATAAAATACGTCTTTGGACTGGTTTTAAGCCATCTTTAATGTCTGGTAAAGCTCTTGATACAATTACACTCATTGCATAACTTAAGAAGGATTTTTTCATCTCCTCGCTTAAGTTTACTTCTTGAATGTTGCCATGATCGTGGTCTTTGTGGTTGTTGGCTTCATTGTTTTGAGTTTTTTGTTCGCTCATTTTTAACCTCTTTTTAAATATATATATTAGTTGTTATTTAATGCTATAGTTTGTTAGTTTTAGTTGTATAAAATAATTATTTATAATTAAACGTCTAAATCAGCTTCTAAGGCTTTTTCTAAGATGAAGTTTTTTCTTGGTAAGACTTTTTCTCCCATTAACATGTTAAAAGTTTGGTCTGCTTCCATTAAGGCTTCTTCATCACTTAAAGCATTAAGGGCATCTTTGAGGCTTGCTTTGAGAAGAGTACGAGTTTCTGGGTCCATAGTTGTTTCCCAAAGTTGATTAGGATTCATTTCTCCAAGCCCTTTGTATCTTTGGAAACCATCTTTTAAGTTGTTTTTAGTTGCAAAAGTTTGTTTGGCTTTTTCATCATAAAAATATTTTGGAGCGCCTTTTCCTTTTTGGTATTTGTATAAAGGAGGACGAGCAAAATAGATGTAGCCTTTTTCAATTAATTTACGGAAATGTCTGAAAAAGAAAGTTAATAGTAAAGTTCTTATGTGAGCTCCATCAACATCGGCATCTGTCATAATGATAATTTTGTGATAACGGATTTTATCCATATTAAAGTCTTTGCCTTTACCAATGTTAATTCCTGCACCAATTGCTTGTATTAAGGATTTAATTTCTTTATTGGTAAGAATTTTGGCATCTAGACTTTTTTCTACATTAAGGACTTTACCACGTAAAGGAAGGATAGCTTGAAAACGTGAGTCTCTTCCTTGTTTAGCAGAACCACCCGCTGAATCTCCTTCGACAATGTAGAGTTCAGAAATATGAGGGTCTTTACTTCTACAATCAGCTAATTTGGAGGCAAAACCTAAAGAATCAAGGGGTTTGTTTCTTACTACTTCACGAGCACGTTTAGCAGCTAGACGGGCATTTGCAGAAAGAAGACATTTATCAATTATTTTTCTTGAATCTTGGGGATGTTCTAATAAATATTTTTCTAAAAATTCGCCAAATAATTGGGATGTAATTTGTCTTACTTCAGTATTTGCTAGTTTGGCTTTAGTTTGTCCTTCAAATTGAGGGTCTTGATGTTTTAAAGAAATAATAGCAGTAATTCCTTCTAAGATGTCTTCACTTAATAAATGTTCGTCTTTTTTTAAAAGATTGAACTCCTTAGCATATTTAGAAATAACACGGTTTAGGGCTAGTTTAAAGCCTTCTTCGTGAGTTCCTCCTTCATGAGTAGGAATATTGTTAACAAAAGAAAAGATTTTTTGGCTTTGGGTGTAGTTAGGAATATCATCTTTGCCTTCTTTTTCTTCTATTTCGTTTCCTTGTGCATCTTTTTTAGGGGGACGAATTTTGGTAGTGTATTCAAAGACAATTTCAAAAGCTAGTTTTTGGGATTCTTTTTCCAGATAAAAAATTTCGTGAAAAGGAGTTTGTTTGTGACTAGTGTTAATAAAATCTAGGTAGTCTTGCAAACCTTTTTCATGGCAAAAGTTAAAAACAGTTTCTTTTTCGTATCTTTTGTCAGCAATGTTTAATTTAAGACCTTTGTTTAAAAAAGATAATTGTTGCATTCTTTCTTTGAGAGTATCAAAGTTATAAATGGTAGTTTCTTGGAAAATTTCAGGATCTGCTAAAAATTGGATAGTAGTTCCTCGTTTGTTAGTTTTTCCAATTACTTCCAAAGGCGAAACTGCAATTCCTTTTTTGTATTTTTGAAAATAGATTTGCTTATTGAGATGAATTTCTACAGTAAACCAAGTAGAAAGAGCATTTACCACAGAGGCTCCTACACCATGAAGTCCTCCTGAAACTTTGTAAGAAGAACTGTCAAATTTTCCTCCAGCATGAAGAGTAGTTAGAATTGTTTCTACTGCTGGTTTTCCTGTTTTGGTGTGAATATCAACTGGGATTCCTCTACCGTTGTCAGAAACACTAATAATTTCTCCAGGTAGGATTTCTAAAGTAATGTTGTTAGCGTGTCCTGCTAAAGCTTCATCAATGGAATTATCAACAATTTCCCAGACTAAATGATGAAGTCCTTTTTGAGCAGTTGAACCAATATACATTCCTGGTCGTTTGCGAACTGCTTCCAAACCTTCTAAAATTTGAATACTATCGGCATTGTAATTTTTCAAAAGAATAGCTCCTTTTTTGTAAATTTATAAAATATTAAAAATAGATTAAAGAATAAAGAATAAAAATAAAATTGTAAAACATGAAAAACATGTAAAAAGATAAATAAAAAAACTTTGCAAATAGCAAAATATTAATTATGAAAAACATTTACCAATTATTTTTTAATTCATTATTTTTGGTAAAATATTTATTATTGTTTTTGATAATTTGGATAAAAAGATGATATTTCATACAACTTAATCACAACATATTATAACATAAAAACTAGTTATTTTGTGGTTTTTACAATTATTGAGTAAAAAATACTCTAAATTGGTTTTTTGAGTTATAATAGAAGTAATAGCAATTTTGTTTTGCTATATTAATATTGTAAAAGGAAGGACAAGCATAAATGCAAATAGTAAGCTTAGGCAAGAAAAAATCTTTATTTTTTAGTTTATTTTTATTTAGTGTACTTTTTATTTCTTTATTTAATACTTATCAAACAGTTGGAGCAGAACTAACAACTGAAACAACAACAACTCAAGTAGTAGAAACTTTGGGGGAAGATGATAAATTTGTTCAGACAGTTACAACAGTTAAAGAAGGAAACAAAACAACTGTAACTACTAAAGACGCTGATGGAAAAGTTACTAAAAAAGTTGTTACTAAAACTGTTGAAGGTGTTAAAACCGAAACAACTACTGAACCATCACTTAACAAAGTAACAGTTAAAACTTTTGGAGATGGTGGCACAGTTACTAAAACTGAAGTAACTACAACCACTACCGAATAAAATACAACAACTGAAACAACAACTGAAAAAGAAACTTAAACTAAAAAAGTTAAAACAGTTAAAGAAGACAACAAAACTACACAAACAACAACCCAATCCAACCAACCTACCAAAACAGTTGTTACTCAAACTACAAACGGAGTTAAAACCGAAACAACTACAGTAGAAGGCGCTCCTACCAAAACACTTAGAATCAATAAATCATATCCTTGATATATATGGTAATTTAAAAGCATGTCAATTAGCTGAAAAAACTCATATGGAAGATCCTTGGCGCAACTCTTACAATGAAAATAATTTTTTTCATGAAAATGAAATAAGCGATTAAGAAATTTATTATTTTTATTCTGAAAATGAAATTAGATAATAATAAAATCAATGATAATATAGATCTAAATTTAGAACAACATTTAGATAAAAATTTTAATTATATTTTTCTAAAGAGTAATTTTCTAAAGAGTAATTTTCTAAAGAGTAATTTTATTAAAAAAGGTGAATTCGATTTTAATAATTTTCCTTTAAAAACTATTTTTAATATTTTTGATTCTTTAGAAAAATATAAAAAAAATACTTGGCGTCAAATTATAGAAAATAAAAACTCCAATAGTTCCCATTCTATTTCAGAAATTCGTATAAAACATGTTTGTAAATATTTTTATCAAAAAATTATGGATGAACAACGAGTTTACCAAATAAGAATTAATAATATTGAAAGAATATTTTTTTCATTGATGAAAAAGGTGTTTGTTGTCCTATTGGATATGATAAATTCCATTTTTTATATTCTATGAAAACCAATCCAAAAAAAGTTAATATTAACAAAATAAAACATTTAATTTATACTAATTTAAGACTTTTAACAACTAATGAAGAATTTGAAAATATAAAAAACACATTAATTTTAAATGAATCCAATCAAGATCAAGTTAAAAATATAATGTCACAATTAAAATCCAAAATTCGTAAATGTCAAAAAATGTTTAATGAAAATTGGACAAATATCTACAAACAATTACCTCAACAAATTCAAAATATTTTAGATTGCAAAAAATAAACCTTTAATTTATTTTTCAATCATTAAATAAAAACATTAAATAATTAAATATATTTTTAAACTAAAAGAACTACCTAATTTAGGTAGTTTTTTATTATATTTCACATATTAAAACTATCTTCAAAATTTTTGCATTTTTATTTTCTTTTTTTTGTGAGGTATAATATAATTAATAGCATTTTATTAATTCTTCAAAATTCACTCTCATTAATAATATGCTATTTTTTGTATATTTGTATAAAAATAAAGAAAGAAAAAAGAAAGAAAGGTGCATAATAACAAAAATGCCAACAGACACAGTCAATAAAAAAACAAATCGTTTAGTATATGTATTATCTTTATTAAGTTTATTTTTTACTTTTAATATGATGAATAGTAATATTGTTTGGGGAGAAAAATACCCCAAAACAGAGGCAGTTGAAAAAGCCTTTGATAAATTAGCTCATGATTTAGCAAAAGAACAAGCAGCTAAATATTTTGGTAATGAACAAGACCAAAATGAGGCTGTTGATAAAACTTTTACTTTAACATCGACTTCAGGACAAGGTCCTTCTGTTCCTACTAATCATAAAGTCTAATTGGTAAATTATTTATTAAAAGATTTTGGATCATTTAAAACTTATGTAGACTCTCTTACAGAAACAACAAACTACGAACTAGATGGAGCGCAGGGTCTTCATGCAAAATTTAAAGGCAAATTGAACGAATACAAATTAAATCCCACCCAAAGCGCGACTCTTTCCACTTTTGTAACAAATAATCTTTTTGGGGATGAAAATTTTATGAATTTTTTCTATAAAGATAAGGCAGCTTTATATGTTACACAAGATGTATTTAAAGAAGCAGTTGCTAAAAAGATGGTGACAAAAACACTTTCAGTTGTAACTGACAAAAAACCATTTGGAAATGTGGCAGAAGCAGTTAAAGCTGCTGTTAAAGAATTATTGGAAGAAGAAGCCAAAAAACAATTTCACCAAGATACAGATAAACAAGCTAAAGTTGTTGCAGAAGCAATGAAAACTTTTGATAGTAACAAAAAAACTCAGGTGTTCCAAAAGTTTAGACACTTTTTGATTTTTAAAAATTCTTTTTTTTGTTTTCAAAACTAAAATAATTTTCATATCTTTTCTAAAAATGTTTTTAGAGAGGATTAAAATGTTAAGACAAAATTTATTTAAATAATTTTTAAAAAACAAAAAGAATTTAGAAATACGAAATCAATTAATTGAACTTCATTTACCATTAGTAAAAAAAATTAGTTCAAAATTCAAATATTACCCTAAATTATTAACTAGAGAGGATTTATACCAAGAAGGAATCTTAGGATTAATAAAAGCCCTCAATAATTACCAAGATTTAGGTTACGATTTCATCGCCTACGCGACACCAACCATAAAATCAGCAATCAACGAAATAATAAGAAAAAGCCACTCACCTTCAATACCTCAAAAAACAACCAAATCAAACAATATGAGTTTCAAAGAAGAACAATATGAGCCTGATAGAATAATTAATCTAAACCCACATCAATTATGGATTAAACAATTAAACTATGAACAATTCATAAAAAAACTAAAAACAAAGTTGAGTAAAAACGAATTAAAAGTTGTTTGTTTAAGTTTCGGCATCACCCTAGAAAACATAAACGAAACTTACCAACCCATTTTCACCAATCAAGAAATAGCCCAAAAACTAAATTTAAAAATTTCACAAATTGAAGATTTAAAAGATAAAGCAATACAAAAACTAAAACCAAACAATAAAAAATAAGGAGCAACCCAAAAATGTTAAATAAAGTTCAATTAATCGGAAATATTACCCACGACTTAGAAAAACAATATATCAACAGTAATAAAGAACAAATCGCAAAAATAGATTTCAATCTAGCAATCAACAACAAAGATAAAGTTCAATATATCCCTTGTGTTGTTTTTAGAACTCAAGCCGAAAACTGCCACAAATACCTATATAAAGGTTCAAAAGTATATGTAGAAGGCACCTTGTCAATCCAAAAATATAAAACTAACGAAGAACAAATGCGAACCACCACCAAAGTAATCATCCAAAACATCATTTTTTAGACAACAAAACCAAATAATTTTAAAACACAATTAAGTCCCCAAAAGGGGCTTTTTTATACACCAATATCAACATAACATTAACAAAATCAAAGGAGAAAACAAAATATGACAAAAAAAGAATTAATTAAATCAATAGCTGAGGCAAATAAAACCTCAATAATCCAAACCGAAGAATTTTATAACTCATTTGAAAGGGCTCTAATTAAAGCAATCACATCAAACGCGGAAGTAGTTTTATCATCTAAACTCGGTAAATTCATCTTAAAAACTAGAAAAGCCCACCTAACCCCCGAAACTAAATTTATCATCAATAAACGCACAGGCAAAAAAACCGCCCAAAGAACTGGAAAAAACTTAAAAATTCCCGCAAAAACAGTAGTAACTTTTAAACTCTCTAAAACCATCAAAGATAAAGTTAAAGAACTAAAATTAAAATAAAAGGAGAAATAAAAAAATATGAGTGATGGAATGACCGAAGCATATCGTGGAACTTACTTCAAAGACCGTCCCCAAAAAACCAAAATGAAAAATAACAAGATCAAAAAAACAAAGTAGAAACCAAAAAAAATGAATATTTTAAAACACACACTCTTAGTTTTGTTAATTCCAATAACTACATTTCTAACGTATCAAGCAATTAGTTATTTCCAACCAAATTTACAAACACTTTGTTATATATCAGCCACATTAACGATAATTTTAATCTTTTTTGCGATTTACTTATTAAATAGAACAGAAAGGTAACAAAACCATGTTTATTTTTACAATTTTAACAACTATTACAAACTATTTCCTTAATTATACCAAAGGATTTACAACAACCGAAATCCCAGAACGAAGAACCGATGCAATCCAAACAACTCTTTTCACCATTCTTATTGTCACTGGTTTTAAACCAGTTTTTAAATTAATTAAAAATATAATTATTTTTATTAAAGAAACCATTTTGGGCCTCTTTTTCCCAAACAAAAAACTACAAAACTTAGAAATAAAAAACGCAAAACAGGAATACCGCGAACAACAATTAATAAAAAAACTAGATGAAATAAGGGATTCTCAAAACAAACTACAATCCCAAATCTCAACCCAAAAATTAAAAGTCGCTCTTTGGCGAGACAAAAAAGAAAGAAAAAGATTGTTAAAATCCCAAAAACACAACAACACCTCAATCGGAAAGGACAATGAAAATGACTGATTCAAATTTTACTATTGGCTTCATGGTGGGTGCAGTTTTTATTACCGTTTTATTTTTTATATTTAAACATCTATTTTTTAGTTTTCTTCAACTATTCAACCCTAACGACACTCATCCGTTCAAAAGAAGAATACAAGAATTAACAACCCCAAAACCAAACAATACAAACAATAGCCAACCAAAACCCCAAACCCTACAATCAACTCAAAACCAACAAAAACCCCACTCACAAATAAACAACCCAATTAATCCAAAAACCAACCATCCAACCCCTGGAAAATAAATAACAACCAAGACTCTCACCACGAGAGTCTTTTTTTGTACCAATTCACACGAAAGGAGAAAACACGAAAACATTAACAAAAATATATCTTAGTTTTTTTATCAATATTTGTTTTAATCCTTATTGTTTTATTTATTATCGGATTAACCAAATCATCATTCACAACCAACAATAACCAAAATACACCACCAAATACCCCCCCAACGTAAACACGAAGAGGCAAAACAAAATAACAAAGAACTAAACCCCAAAGAAAAAGAAGCACTTAGTAAAATTCAAACTCGTTTACAAGAATTAGAATTATTCAACCAAAAAAATATAGAAAAATCAAAAAAAATAAAAGAAGAAGACAACATTTTATCTCAACAAATTAATTCTAATTTAGCAAAAATCAACACTTTAAATCAAGAAATAAATACCCTTAAAAACCAATTAGAAGAAAAAACCAACCAATTAAATAACAAACAAACAAACTTAACTGATGATGAAAAAACAAAATTAGAAAATGATATAAACGCAATAAATCAAGAAATAACCAAAACAACCCAAAAACGAGATAAAATCAATGACGAAACCAAAACCCAAACTAAAAAACGAGTAGAAAACACACAATCACAATTAACTAATCAAAACAAAATCCAAACAACTAAATTAGAAATAGATAAAACCACCAACTTCAAAGATATTTATCAAAAAATAAACACCTTACAACAATCAATTAATTACAATAACGCAAACAAAGAACGAATAAAAGAACTAATCCCACAACACCAAGATGACCCCCAAGAAATCTAAAACCTAAAAAGTTATGATTTATTCTTAGACGGACAATTAATCCAATTCGAAAAACAAATTAAACAACTAAAAAACGAAATTGAAATCATCCAAAACCCAAACACCCCAAAACTTGAAAAAAAGAAAGTCACATTCAAAGATGTATACGGAATGGAAAGGGAAAAAGAAGAATTAGAAGATTTAATTTATTATTTCAAAGATGATAACAACGATTTAGTTAACTATGACAAAATCAAACCCAAAGGGTACCTACTGTACGGCCCTCCTGGAACAGGTAAAAGTTTTTTAATGAAAGCTTTATGTAATGAAAGTGGAGCACATTTTATTGAATTTGAACCTTCTAAACTAGATAAAACTTACATCGGCGAAGGAACTGAAGAATGGGAAAAAATTTGGAAAGAAGCAGAATCACATGGTAAAGCAATTATCTTTATCGATGAAATCAGCGGACTTGCTAATAGAGAAGACAAAAACACTAACAAAATAAGCCAAAACATAATTAACAATATATTAACTAAACTAGATGGATTTAATAGTAATAACAAAAAATTGTCTTAATGGGGGCAACTAACTACCTTAATCAAATCGAAAAAGCCCTAAGAAGTAGATTTAGCAAAGAAATCAAAATCGACTTAATCAAAGACCACGAAATTGAAGACTTCTTAAAATTCCTAATCACACCTTATCAAATTAGTTATCACACATATATACATTTAAATGATATCGCCAACAAATGTAAGGGTAAAAACTATTCAAATCGTGATTTAACAACTATCATAAACGAAGCATATAACAAAACTAATAAACATAAATCACAAAATAAAATTCATGAAGTAATGTTGCCTTCCGACCTAGATGAGGCAATAGACGTCAAACAAAATAAAATTCATGAAGTAATGTTGCCTTCCGACCTAGATGAGGCAATAGACGTCAAACAAAATAAAAACAAAAACATGAATGATATCAAAAAACGCAGAAAAGAATGCGAAGAACAATATACATCATGGAAAAAAGGAATAATCAAATACCTAAAACCCCCAAAAGACCAAACAATGATTAAAAGAACCTACACCTTCTACGGCCTCGACGGCCTAGGACGCGGTCACCACCGCGAACATGAACCCACCGACCTCGCCACATTTTGCAAAAACCCCTTCAACAAATGGTACGATGAGGGTATGCGAGTAGATGAGTTTGATGGTTTCTACACAAAAGAAAAACACAATGATTCACAATTTGGTGGGGGCAATGGTGTTCGTATAGATCCATCAAATCATTACATAAAACTCAAATACGAAGGCCCCAAACGCCTACTCGAAGAAGATAAGGACTTTTTCATGGATGAAGTAAACTGCACCTCAAACGAAAGAAGTCCTGAAGGCGTTTTGAAAAACAAAACCTACTACCTCCACTTCAACCCCAAACAATCCTACATCACCCTATACACACAAAAACACAACACAAAAGAAAATAAATAATTAGAAAGAGAGAAAATAATATGGCAAAAAAAATAATCATAATCAAAAAAACTAAAAAACAACAAACAACCAAAAAACCCACAAAAAATCAAAGAAAATTAACCCCAAAAACCACCAAAGCAACCATAATTAAAAAAACTTCAACAAGAATTACTAAATCAACCCCAAAAACTACAAAACCAATTAAACAACAAAGAACCGCACAACCTACTAAAATAATTGTTGAAACCCAACAAAAACAAGATAATTGGTTTGTAAAAATAATCAAATCACTAAAAACTACAATCCTCATTTTATTACCACTCACACTAATTGTAGGTGGTATTTATTGGGTTCTTTTTAAATTCTTTCCTGAAATATTCTCCCAAATAAACACTTTTACAGTCAATGCCGCTACCAAAACCAAATCGTTATACGATAAAATTACTCAACCAATTCGCGATTTTATCGAGTATATCCATAATAAAGCAACAGGCAATAATCAAAATCCTAATCAAACACCTTCACGCCAAAATAAATTAGGTTATTATCTCGCAACTACCCTGAGTATAATCGGTATTTGTTTGGGAATTGGTAAAATCGGTAATTGGTTAAAAGGTGGCACGAAAAAAGCTATCCGAAAAGGAACTAAAAAAATAATTCAAAAAAAGCTACTTCCAAAATAGCGAATGTCGGTAGTAAAATATGTAAAATTGGTAGTAAAATTTTATTTTGGGTTTCTATAGCATCAACCGCTTATGAACTTTACCAATTTTATCAAGAAGGAACCCGAAACCCAAATCCACCTCAACAACTAGAAAATAAAATCGAAAACCCAAACACTCACACACACCATCACGAAGAGGCAATACAAACAAATAATAACGTCGAAGAGGCAAACCAAACCACAAACGATGAACCCCAAGAAAGAGAAACTCAAAAAAAAACAAACAAACAGCCAAACCTCCTGAACTAAACAATAACGAACAAACTCCTCAACTAACTACACAACAACCAATTCATAAACAAAAAATAGAAAACAAGAGAAATGAATTAAATCCTGAAATGCAAAAAACAAGTTGAGGAGTTAATCCAACAAGAAAAAGCAAAAACTCAACAATTAGAACAAGAAAAAAACTATCTAGAAGCTAATTTACAAGCTCAACAATTAGAAATGTTAAACATCCAAAATCAAAAAGATAACTTAGAAAATCAACTCAAATCAAAAGAAAAAGAATTAGCAAACAATCAAGAATTAACAGAAGAAACCAAAAACAAATTACAACAAGAAATTAACGATATCCAAACTAATTTAAACCATCAAATTGAAAATACCCAAAACAAAAATAACGAAATCCAAAATTTACAAACCCAAAAAAATCAATTAGAAAATCAATTGTTTTCAAACAAACAAGATTTAGAAAAACTACAGCAAGAAATTAACTAAAAAGAAGAACAACTACACATCAAAGAACAACAATTAACCAGTCAAATTAACTTATCTAATGAAGAAAAACAACAACTAAATTCAGAAATTAACACCTTAAAAACTGATATTAACCAAGAAAAGGTTGATTTCGAAGCTCAACTAGCACCCAAAGAAGAAGAAACAACCCAACTTAAACAAAACGAAAACAACCTAAAACAACAATTAACCCAAAAACAAGATGAAACAATAAGCCTGAGAAAACAACACGTAAAAACTTTGGAAGAAATCCAAAAACAAATAGATAATTACAAAAAAATTGTCAAAGAACTAGAAACCGGAACCGAAACCCTAAAAGAACAAATTGCAAAAAACAATGAAAATGCCGAAAAACTACAAAAAGAAATAAACAACAAAGAATCAAACCTCAAAACCTTAAAAAATAAAATACAACAACTAGAAATTAAAGAACAAGGTTTTAGAAACGAAATAGATACTCTAAAATTAGAAAACAAAAACCTAAAAGAAAAATACACTAACGATTTAAACAAAATCCAACAATAACTTGATATTTCCAAAACCGAAAAACATCAACTAGAAAAAGAAATAACAGAAATTCAAGATGAATTAGTAAAAACCCAAAACACCAACAAAGAATTAGTCAACCAATTAAACAACAAACAAACTCAAATCAAAGACTTAAAAGGCAAAATCAACATCTTAGAAGCTAACGAAATTCAACTACAAGAAATAATCAACCAAAAAGATGAAGAAATAGCAAAACTACAACAAACCATCCAAGAACAAGCAGAACAAATCATCAAACTAACCGCCGAAATTGAAGCCAACATGAAAACCTTTAAACAACAAGCAATCAAAATCCAACAACTAGAAGGTGCAATCTCAGGACTTGAAGGCGCAAGCGATTCATTAGGATTCGAAAACAAAGAATTACAACATGAAATCAAAAAACTAAAAGAGCAATTGAGAACCGAACAACTTGCCCACAAAGCAATGAAAAAGCAATTAGATGACCAAACCCTTAGATTAGAAGAAGACAAATCAACCCTAACCATCAAAGCCGAACAACTAAAAACCAAAACCTCCAAATGGGACAAAGGTGTAGAAAGAACATGTGCAGTAGTAAACACAGTTATTTTAACGAAATCAGGAGCCATAATGGGAGCTTCATTAGGCTCTGCCATTTTACCTGGTGTCGGTACGATTATTGGCGGAGGCATAGGTGGTTTAATTAGTGGTGCCGCATCTGTTGCATCAAAATGGGACACATACAAACAATGGCTTGGATGGTAACAATAATGCATATTCTTGCATTATTGTTCTATTTATGTTAAAATAAAAGTAAGTTAAAAAAAGGAAATTTAAGATAGAATGGAATTATTTAAGATATTAACTATTGTATTTTTTTTGGGTATCATTTTTGGGTCAATCCCTTTATGGATTTGGTTTATTCAAAAACGAGAAAATACAAATAGGATTAAAAAAGTCAATATAAAGACGGATTTGATTATTTATTATTTCATGATGTCTGTTTCAGTTGTTGGATTTGGAGTATTTTTATTTTTAGATAATAAATATGATATAACCAAATCAAAACCTAAAATCTACGAAATTACCTCAACCAAAATAGAAACCCAAGAGGAGCGGTTTCAAACAAAAAGCGGTGCAAAATACACATATAATGAAAATAATTTACAAAAAAATAATAATAAAAGTTGGCTATTAACCGATATCGCGCAAGAAGGTGTTCCGATGATTAAAAGAACTTACACCTTCTACGGACTCAACGGCCTAGGACGCGGTCACCACCGCTAACATGAACCCACCGACCTCGTCACATTTTGCAAAAACCCCTTCAACAAATGGTACGATGAGGGTATGCGAGTAGATGAGTTTGATGGTTTCTACACAAAAGAAAAACACAATGATTCACAATTTGGTGGGGGCAATGGTGTTCGTATAGATCCATCAAATCATTACATAAAACTCAAATACGAAGCCCCCAAACACCTACTCGAAGAAGATAAGGACTTTTTCATGGATGAAGTAAACTGCACCTCAAACGAAAGAAGTCCTGAAGGCGTTTTGAAAAGCAAAACCTACTACCTCCACTTCAACCCAAACAAGCCTACATCACCCTCTACACCCAAAAACACAACATAAAATAAAATAAATAAAAAATAGAAAAGAGAGAAAAATGTTAATTTTTAGATTAAAAAAACAATTATATTTATTAATAATAGTTCTATTTACTTTTTTAGGATTATTTTTTATCACCAATAATCATCAAGTAATGGCAATGGAAAAAAATAAACCCCTTCAAACGATTTATAACATTGAAACCAAAAATGTTAGAAAAAATCCAAATAAACCCATAAAAATTAGTTATTATGTTAAAGATAAAAATTTATCATTAGAAGATATGGCGAAAAACATAAATATAATAAATAAATTAAAATAATCCCAATTAAAAAAACAATTTAATATATATTTAATACAAATATTAACAACCCCCAAAACTAACAATACCCCTAAAACACATTATTTCATCCCTTAATGACATTTTACATAATTATTTGGTAAACCTCAAACAACATCATTCAATCTGTTTAAAGGCTAATATTTTTGATTTTAAAATAAATCCAACCCAAGACTCTCATCGCGAGAGTCTTTTTTTTACCTAAATTTTAAAAAAGGAGCAACAAAATGCAAATAACTAATCTAAACCAAAGAACCTCGCAATGGTACTTGCACCGTAAAAAATACATTAATGCATCAGAAATAGGAAGTATCACAGGAAATGATAAATTCAGAACCTTAGAACAATTAGTCCATGACAAAATATTTGGAACCACTTTCACAAGCAACAAATACACCGAACACGGGAACAAAACCGAACCCTTAGTACGTATTTTCTTTTAAAAAAACCACTAATCTAAAATTTCCCGATACCATCTTTACCGACGATAAAGTCCAAATGTTTTCATCCTCACTTGATGGATACAACTCAAAAACCAACACTTTATTAGAAATCAAATTCCCTTATGTTAACGAATTCAACACCACATCCCCATCTTGGAACGGCTTTTTTGCAAACAAAGAAGTCCCTAAAAACTACTGGGCCCAAGTTCAATGTCAACTCTACTGTAGCCAAGTTAAATTCGCTTATTTTTTAATTTATTTTGATGAAACCAATTATCATGTAGTACGCATTTACCAAGATAATAACTTCATTAATAAAATGATTAAAGACAGTAAAAAATATTTAGAATTACTACATAACACAAAAAAAAGAATTATCACAAATAATTTATTTAAAACAATTAACCAAACTAAATCACAAATAAGACCTTCAATTTTTGAAGGTCTTTTTTTATACCCAAAATTAGATTAAAAGGAGAATTACAATGAAATTAATTATATTCGAAGGACTAGGCGGTAGCGGAAAAACAGGTTTAATAAAAAGCGTTAAGCGCGGATTAAAAAAACAAGGAAAAGAAGTAATCGTTATTCGCGGATTAGGAAGTTCTACAATTGGAGAATCCATACGCGAAACATTTTTAACGCATAACAAATTACACAATTTAACTAGATATTTTTTAAATTTCGCCAATATGATTCAAACCCAAGAAGAATGCATCAAACCCCACTTAGAAACAAACAAAATCATTTTAGTCGACCGTTGGTTAGGCTCTAATTTCACCTATCGCGTATATCCTAATCGAATTGATGAAAAATATTATTTTTTTAACAATTTAACTAAATTATTTATTAAACCAAATTTAACAGTTTATTTAAAAATCGACCCACAAATAGGGTTAAACCGTAAAGCAAATCAAACTAATCACACACTCGATGTTATTGAAACAAGCCCATTATCATATTTTCGACAAGTAGAAAAAGGTTTTTAAGAGTTTTTAAACAAAAAACTAGGTCCCCAAATTATTTTAAATGCAATGGGAACCAAAACTTGGAAATCCAACACAAAACAAATAATCAAAAGAATAGGAGAAATACCAAATGGCAATAATGCACTGTTCCGTTTTTTTAGACACTTTTTTATTTCAAAATTACTCTTTAAGACTTAAAATTAAATAGATAATTTCATATCTTTTCAAACTAACAAAGTAATTTCATTACACTTAAAAAGTGTCTAATGTTTTTTTATAATTTGCTAGTTTCAAAAGATATTTTTTTAAATATTTTATCCCTACATTATATATATAGGCCGAAAAAAAGAAAAACTCACCTA
This sequence comes from Rice orange leaf phytoplasma, assembly GCF_001866375.1. Taxonomy (NCBI): domain Bacteria; kingdom Bacillati; phylum Mycoplasmatota; class Mollicutes; order Acholeplasmatales; family Acholeplasmataceae; genus Candidatus Phytoplasma; species Rice orange leaf phytoplasma. The sequence continues at coordinate 110,241 of NZ_MIEP01000008.1, forward strand.
TAAAACGACATAGATTAAATTTTTTTACGCAATAATGCGGAATTTATTGTTTTTGGTAGAAAAAAATGTATGACAAAACAACCTTTTTCAAAGGTTATAAGTTTATAATATCTGTAATTAAATATTTATCTAAAAGTTTGAAAGTATTCCAAAGGTGATAAATTATTTAATTTAGTTAAAATCCATTTATTATTCCAAAAAGAAGGGAATTGATTGATAATTTTTTTGATTTTGCCTGGTGTTTTTTGGAATAAAAAGGGATGTTGGTTGAATAAAATACTTTTCATCTGGCCAAAAAGATTTTCAATGACAGCGTTATCACGTGGGGTTGCTTTGCGAGACATGCTAATTAAAAACCCTTTTTTAGTTAAAACTTTTTGTACTTTTAGAGATTGATAAACTTTACCTTGGTCAGAATGGATAATGCAAGGATTTTTCAAAGGAGGAATTTTTTTAATGGTATTTAAAATTAATTCTTTATCTTGGCGGTTGGAGATGTGAGAAGAGATAATTTGATTGTTGAAAGAATCAATAACACATGAAAAATAGATAAAACCTTGGGGAGTTTTAAAATAAGTAATGTCGGTAAATAGTTTTTTCATAGGTTGGGAGGTAGTAAAGTCTTGATTAATCAAATTTGGGACTATTTTGAGGTTAGATTTTAAATTTTTATGATAATAATATTTATTTTTCTTAGGCCTTAACTTACAAAAAATATTATTTTCTTTCATGATAAGATAAACTTTTTTCTTAGTAATGGGTTCGTTAAAAATTTCTTGGTATAAATCAGTAATTTTACGATGACCGTAAAAATATTCATATTGCAAACATAAAGTTTGAATACGTTGTTGTTGCAAAAAATATTTTGTTTGTTTTAATTTTAACTTTTTTTCAATTTTTAGCCAATAATAATAAGTACTTCGATTAATACGAATTGTTTTTAAAATGGTAGTTAAATTGAGTTCTTGAGAAAATTGTTTAATCATTTTAAAAACTATTTTTTTATTAATAGTTTGAATGTGAGAAATCATATTTTGTAATAATCTTATTTTTTTCTTTAATTTTTGCATCATTAACACCAATTATCTTAATATTTTTTATTAATTCCAAAAATAATTATAACTAAAAAATAATAAAAAACTGAATTTTAAAATATATTTATTAAATTACTATATAATATGATTAGTATTCCAAGACGAGCAGAGCGAACTAGGCGGCCAGCCGAAGTACAACCAAATTAACTCTTACACCCACACCCCTCCTATAAAGTCCCCTTTGGGGATTTAGGGGTTTTTCAATTTGACCGTTAAATTGTTAAATTTGACGGGCACATGTTTAGATAATATATTTCATTTAAACATTATAAATTATGATATATTATAATAAATTTATATATACTAATTAAATATAAAAACTCTTGATAGGTTTTTATATTTAATTAGTATCATTAATATTATTTTATTTAATATTAAATAAAATAATATTAATGATATATGTTTCTAATAAGATTAAACCCGAATTAAGTATTAATTATTATAACCCAATTCAAAACAGCCTTGGAGGGCTTTTTGAATTGGTGTTTAATTTTACCCAAGGGTTTAATCTTATTAGAAACATACCATTATATATATAGGCCGAAAAAAAGAAAAACTCACCTATAAAACGACATGGATTAAATTTTTTTACGTAATAATGCGGAGTTTTTAATTTTGGGGTAGTTGTGCCATATAATAACAGGGTTAAATGGAAAAATGCTCACCATAAACACTAGCGAAAATGATGACAGAAGAGATAAAAAATGGAAAAAAGTGAAAAAAAAATATCCCCCTCAAATGAGGGGGTCTAAATTAGGTTAAAAAAATGATTCGTTTTAATTTATGCCAAAATTGTAAAAATTAAAAGTAAGTGTTTTACTAGCTTTTTAAGAGGTCACTTAGAGGCTAAATTGAATATAAAAGGGGTCTAAATCAATCCTAGGTTAATTCCCTAATTGTATTTAAATCAAAGCGAGAGGGGCAAAATAATGCGTTTAAGAGGCATTCTTGATTTTGGTATGGTATTTTTTTCTAAAATTAGTTTTTTTTAAATCTAAAAAAAGACCTTCATTGGAAAGTCTTAACATCAATTAATTTTTAAATCTTGAGGTTTTTTGGGTGGTGGAGTGGTGTTTCAGTAGACATTGAATTCATTTTAACTTGAACTGTGAGTAGTGGAATTAACAACTATCCAATCATCCAAAAATATAATTTTATTTTTTTCTCTATTTCTAAACTTATTTCTGCTTTTGAACAAAATTTTATTTTTTTAAAATATTTATTAAATTAATTATTTTTTAATTTTTTTAGAATTTATTGATGAGTTTTCTGTTGGACTATTTCTTTTTTGATTTCTTGATAATAATTTAGTAATTTTATTTAAATTAATCTTAATTCCTTTTTTGTTAAAATACTTAATACCTTCAGTTAATATATCCATTGCTTCATCAAATTCCTCGTATTCTTCTTTTTGTTGGTTTTTATTATTGTTTTCCATTGCCATCACTTGATTATTATTTATTAATAATATTCCTAGAAAAGTTAATAAAAAAACATTTATTATTTTAAAATATTTTTTTAATTTTAACATAAGTTAATAACTCCTTATTTTTAATTATTTTCAGTTTCTTTAGTATTAAATTTCTTCGTATAAAAAATATTCTTCTTTTACTTCAGTTTTGTTACTTGGGGTATCATAAGTTTTAGGTTTTGAATTTGTTATATCGTATTTATTATCTAAAAATATCAAACCTCCAAAAATAGCCATTATACTTAATAAAATAACATAATATATAATTATAATTTTTGGGGGATTAACTTTTTTAAAATTTTTTAATTTTAATTTACCTAGTGAAAATTGGATTTGTAATAAATCTGTTTGTTGTTGGTTTAATTCAATTTTTAAAGCTTTGATTTCTTCTTGTAATAAAGTTTTATCTTGAGTTGATAAAACTTTATTGCTTGATGCTTCAGTTACTTTTTGAATTAATTTTTCTTGGTTAATTCCAATTTGAGTTTTTATATTTTCTAAGTTATTTAATTTATTATTGACATTTTTTGCAATAAAATATATCCATAAAGGAGCCACCATAAATACCCCCCCAATTAAACTTAAAATAACTATTATTCCTAAAATATACATAATTAATTTCCTTTTTTTCATTTTTTTTACTAATTACTCAATAATACAAAAACTTTCAAACCTATTTTATCACAAATACTAAATTAGATGGCTTTTTTTTTGTTAATATTTACCAAGGCCACCATTTTTTAACTATATCCCATTTAGTAGCTACAGCAGTCACGCCTCCAATTATACCTCCACCAAGTCCTCCAAGTGCAGTTCCCCAAGGGTTTTTTGTAGGCGATTACTGAGTT